>CAZHLF010000096.1:0-8624 GCA_964532845.1 uncultured Tissierella sp. | reverse complement strand
TATAGATATTATTGGATATTTATCTACTAGATATGCATAGTAGTCAATCATTTCATCAACGGTCAGAACTTTTCCTTCACCCTTAAGAGTATATGTTTTTTCTTCTTCATCATACATTTCAGATGCAGCTACATCAAGTGCAAGTCTTACATCTTCTCCTGGCTTGTATCCTGCCTCTTCTATTGCTTCAACTATTGTAGCAAGTGCTTCCTCGTTGCTGGAAAGGTTTGGAGCAAATCCGCCTTCATCTCCTACAGCTGTGTTTAATCCTTTAGATTTTAATACTGCTTTTAAACTATGGAAAATTTCTGTTCCCATTCTTAAAGCTTCTTTAAAGTTTTCTGCTCCAACTGGCATTACCATAAATTCTTGAATATCTACGTTGTTATCAGCATGCTCTCCACCATTTAATATGTTCATCATTGGAACAGGTAATGTTTTTGCATTAACTCCTCCTATATATTGATATAGAGGAATTCCTAATTCATCTGATGCTGCTCTAGCAACTGCCATGGATACTCCAAGAATTGCATTTGCTCCAAGTTTCCCTTTATTGTGAGTTCCATCTATTTCGATTAGCATAGCATCTATACCTATTTGGTCGTATACTTCCATGCCAATAATTTCATCAGCAATTATGTCATTTACATTATTAACTGCATTTGAAACACCTTTTCCGAGGAATCTACTCTTATCATTATCTCTTAACTCTACTGCTTCAAACATACCTGTAGAAGCACCTGATGGTACTATAGCTCTACCAAAAGCTCCATCTTCTGTCCAAACTTCAACTTCTACTGTAGGATTTCCTCTGGAATCAAGGACTTCTCTTGCATATACATCTGTAATCATACTCATAATAAAAACCTCCTATTTTTAAATTGACATACAATTCTATTTCTAGTCATGCTCAACATTTTGGATTTGAATTCATCTGCTCATCTGCTTTTGACTGTACTAAGACAGTCTGCTTCGAAAAATGAAGGACCTTGATAATGTACCATGAAGTCTATCTTAAGGGTCGTATCAAGGTACTAACATTTTTCTTCAACATCCTATCTTGTACAGTTACCAAAAGCTGCTGAATGCATCTGCCTTCAAACCACAAAATGTTCTGTCTTTTAGTAACTATCTTTCTTTGTTAAATGATAATTCTTAATTTTTAATTCTTAATTTTTAATTATCAAAGATGTTCCCGTCATTTCCACTGGCTTCTCTAGTTCTAGTAATTCTAGTAACGTTGGTGCTAAATCTGCTAGTTTTCCTTCTCTTAGCTTGCAGTGATTTTTGTCTACAAGGATTAGAGGGACTTTGTTTGTTGTGTGAGCTGTTATAGGAGAGCCATCTGTTTCATCTATTAGTGTTTCTGAGTTACCATGATCTGAAGTGACTATAGCGCTGCCTCCAATTTCTTCTAATAGATCTATGATTTCTCCTAAACATTTATCTACTGTTTCAACAGCTTTAATTACTGCTGGCACTACACCAGTATGACCGACCATATCTGGGTTTGCAAAGTTTACAATAAATAAATCATATTTATCCATTTTAAGTCTCTTTATTATTTCATCCTTTAGCTCAAAGGCACTCATTTCAGGTTTCAAGTCATAGGTTGCAACCTTTGGAGAAGGAATTAATGCTCTATCTTCATTTTCGAAGGCAATTTCTCTTCCTCCATTAAAGAAGAATGTTACATGAGCATACTTCTCTGTTTCTGCAGCTCTTAGTTGAGTAAGTCCCTTTTGGGCTATATACTCTCCAAGAGTATTCTTTAGTGCTTCATTTTTATATGCCACATGGACATTTGGCAAGGTTTTGTCATATTCAGTCATAGTCACATAGTATGTGTCCACTTTCTTTTCTCTTTGGAATCCGTCAAAATCTGGATCTACTATTGCCCTTGTAATTTGTCTTGCTCTATCTGGTCTAAAGTTAAAGAATATAATGGAATCTCCCGATTCAATAGTAGCAACAGGTTTCCCACTTTCCATAATTACTGTTGGTAACATAAATTCATCATTTACATTGTTTTTATATGATTCTTCAACAGCTTTAACAGGATCTCTTGCTTCAACACCTTTTCCTAAAGTCAAGGCATCATAGGCAAGCTGGGTTCTTTCCCATCTTTTATCTCTGTCCATTGTATAATATCTTCCTGAAACTGTAGCAATTTTTCCTATACCTATTTCATCTATTTTATCTTCAAGTTCTTTGATGTGTGTACTTCCAATTGTTGGAGGTACATCTCTACCATCAAGGATTGCATGAACATATACATCTTTTAGACCATTTTTTTTCATCATTTGGACTAGTCCGTATAGGTGAGTATTGTGACTATGAACTCCCCCATCCGAAACCAAGCCTATAAGATGAATTTTCGAATTATGTTTTTTGACATTTTCTATGGCATCCAAGAATTCTTGTTTTTCGAAGAAGTCTCCATCTTCTATTGCTTTTGTAATTCTAGTTAACTCCTGATATACAACTCTTCCTGAGCCAATGTTTAAATGCCCTACTTCTGAGTTTCCCATTTGTCCTTCAGGAAGGCCTACTGCAAGTCCACTTGCTTCAAGACTTGTTGTAGGATATTTATTATATAATCTATCAAAATTTGGAGTATTAGCTAGTTTTACCGCATTTCCTGAATAATCCTTACCTATGCCAAAACCATCTAAAATTAATAGCATTACTGGTTTTTTTGTCATAGCTCCTCCATTAATAATTTATAAGCTTTATAAAGTCGTCTGCTTTAAGGCTTGCTCCACCTACTAAAGCACCGTCTATATCGGATTTTTCCATTAGTTCCTTTATGTTTCCTGGTTTAACACTGCCACCATATTGAATTCTTATACTATCTCTTTCTCCATATAATTCTCCAATTGTACTTCTGATGAAGTCACACATTGCATTGGCATCATCTGAGGAAGCAGTTTTCCCTGTTCCAATTGCCCAAATTGGTTCGTAGGCAATTACTATTTCTTTAAGAGATTCTTTATCTATTCCTTCAAATCCTTTGATGATCTGTGCCTTTACAATCTCTTCAGCTTTACCTGCTTCTCTTTCCTCCAATGTCTCACCAACACAAACAATTGGATAAATCTCATGTGCTAAAGCTGATGCTAGTTTCTTATTTACAGTTTCATCGGTCTCATTGAAATATTGTCTTCTTTCAGAGTGTCCGATTATGCAATAATCTATTCCTATTTCTTTTAGCATTAGAGGTGAAATCTCACCTGTAAAAGCACCACTTTCTTCCCAATGCATATTTTGTGCACCAAGCTTAATATTTGTACCTTCTATTGCTCTTTTTACATCTGATAGTGCTGTAAATGGCACACAAACTACAGCCTCTACCTCTTTATTAAGTTCAACAGCTTTTATGTCTTCAACCAGTTTTAAAGCTTCACTGATTGTATTATTCATTTTCCAATTTCCTGCGATTATAGGAGTTCGCATCTAATTCCCCCTTTTATTCAATTGACAAAACATTAATGTTTCTAGTCATGCTCAACATTTTGGATTTGAATGCATCTGCCTCCAAACCACAAAATGTTCTGTCTTGCTGAAACTACTTTTCTTCGTTTTTGTTGTTCACTGTTCACTGTTCACTGTTCGTTGTTCACTGAACTTATTTCTCGCTTATTGCTTCAATTCCAGGTAGCACCTTACCTTCTAGCAGTTCAAGTGAAGCTCCTCCACCTGTTGAGATGTGAGTTATTTTATCTGCTAGACCTGCTTGTTCTACTGCTGCTGCGGAATCTCCCCCACCAATTATTGTAGTTCCAGTGGATTCAGCTAGTGCTTTAGCTATAGCGAATGTTCCTTTGTTGAAGTTTTCCATTTCGAATACTCCCATAGGTCCATTCCAAATAACTGTTTTAGCATCCTTTATTATATCAGTAAATTTAGCTATAGTTTTGTCTCCGATATCAAGGCCCATCCAATCTGCAGGGATTTCATCTATATTTACTGTTTTAAATTCCGTATCATTTTTAAATTCCTTTGCAACTACTACATCCTTAGGTAGAACTAAGGATACATCTTGTGCTATAGCCATGTGCATCAAATCTTTTGCCAAATCCACTTTATCTTCTTCAAGAAGGGATGTTCCAACCTCACAAGTCTTAGCCTTCAGGAATGTATAGGCCATTCCTCCGCCGATTAATATAGTATCTACAATATTTAAAAGGTTTTCAATTACTCCAATTTTATCGGATACCTTAGCTCCACCAAGTATTGCTACTAGTGGTCTTTCTGGTTCTTCAAGTGCACCGCCCATTATGGAGATTTCTTTTTCTACCAGGAATCCAACTGCAGATGGAAGTATTTTAGAAATACCTACGTTGGAAGCATGAGCCCTGTGGGATGTTCCGAAGGCATCATTTACATAAAGTTCTCCAAGCCATGCAAGATCCTTAGCAAAGTTCTCATCATTCTTCTCTTCTTCTTTTCTATATCTTGTATTTTCCAATAGCGCAACATCACCATCTTTAAGCGCATCTATCTGAGATTTAACATTATCTGATACAACTTTATCGTCAGCTGCAAATACCACTTCTTTTCCAAGCAGTTCACTTAATCTCTTTGCAACAGGTTTTAAACTATATTTTGGATTAGGTTCTCCCTTAGGTCTACCTAAATGGGATAAAAGTATTACTCTAGCACCATTTTCAATTAAGTAGTTGATTGTAGGAAGTGAGCTGGTAATTCTTATATCATCAGTTATATTTTGGTTTTCATCCATTGGTACATTAAAATCACATCTAACAAGTACTTTTTTCCCTCTATAATCATAATCCTTCAATGTTTTCTTATTCATGACAAACCTCCTTTACATATTGAGAAATATATTTAGTCGGGTCTATAAGACCCGACTTTAGGTGTAACTAAAATTTATTTGCTTGCCATTAATTTTGCTAAATCAACTACTCTGCTTGAATATCCCCACTCGTTATCATACCAGGAAATAACTTTTACCATATTTCCAATTACCATAGTGGATAATGCATCAACGATTGATGATCTCTTATCTCCAACAAAATCTCTTGATACTAGAGGCTCTTCTGAATATCCCATAATGTCCTTTAATTCGTTTTCGCTAGCTTCTTTTAATGCCTTATTTACTTCTTCAGCTGTAGTAGGATTATCAACTTCGAAAACTACGTCAACCAATGACACTGTAGGCACTGGTACTCTAACAGAGAATCCATTTAATTTACCCTTTAATTGTGGTAATACTAATGAAACAGCTTGAGCTGCACCAGTAGTTGTAGGGATTATATTTTCAGCAGCTGCTCTTGCACGACGAGGATCTTTATGTCTCTTGTCATGAACTTGTTGATCATTTGTATATGCATGTATTGTAGTCATTAAACCTTTCTTAACTCCAAATTTATCAAGAATTACCTTTGCTACTGGAGCAAGACAGTTAGTTGTACATGATGCATTTGAAACTACATTGTGTAATGCTGGGTCATAATCTTTTTCATTAACACCCATTACTATAGTTATATCTTCATCCTTTGCAGGTGCAGTGATCATTACTTTTTTAGCACCAGCTTGAATGTGTTTTTCTAAATCTTTTTTATCTTTAAATGCACCAGTTGAATCGATTACTAACTCTGCTCCTAATTCTCCCCATGGAATTTGTGCAGGGTCTCTAAAGTTTACTACTGGGATTTCCTTTCCATTTATAACAAATCCTTTTTCATAAACCTCTATAGTTCCTTCAAATTTGCCATATAGTGAATCGTATTTGAAAAGATGTGCTAAATCCTTAAGGTCTCCTGAAGCATTGATAGCAACCAACTCAAGTTCCTTAACATCCTCTTCAAACAAAATTCTGATTACATCTCTACCAATTCTACCAAAACCACTTAAACCAACTTTCATTACTATTCCTCCATTCATATATTTTAGGCCTTTAGAAATAATTTTCTTTACACCTATTTATTTTAATGACCCCTACTTAATTAAGTGAGGATTATACTTAAACCAAATTTAATATTTTCTTTCCTGCACTTTCGTCAGTGACTATGATGATATCTTTTCTAAGGCTACTTATTGCTACGATTGCTTCTGCTTTCTCTGCTCCTCCAGCTACTCCTATAACGGTTTGGATCTCTTTAAACTTATCTAGTGAAAGGCCTATAGTTTTATACTCCCAAACCTCTTTCCCTTCGATATCGAAGTAATGTCCAAAGGCTTCAGCTACAGAACCTTTATTTAAAATGGTATCAATTCTATCATTAGAGAGATTTCTTCTAAGAGCCATAATATCTGCTCTACCAATACCAAAGACAAGTAAATTTATGCCGTTGATTAAATCTATAGAACCTTTGATTTCGTCATTTTTAATAATAATGTCCAAAGCTTCTTCCTCCAAGGTGTCAGGTACATTTAAAAGTCTATAGTTTCCTCCAAGTTTCTTTCCAATTTTCGCAGCTATTGCATTAGCTTGATTTTCCAATTCACTGCCTAGTCCGCCTCTTGCTGGAATTACCAGAACATCATTTAGCTGAGGGCTTTGAGTCATTTCTTCAGCTACTGTTGCCATTGTACTTCCACCTGTAATACCTATTATGTCTTTTTGGTTTATAAATCTCTTGATAAGATTCGAGGTTGTTTTACCCATTTCTTTAAGAACACTAACATCCTCAATAGAATTTCCCGGAACAATTACTACCTGTCTTACTCCCAGATGTTTCTCTAGATTTCTTTGTAGCTCTAGTATCCCCTTAAGGTCCTTGTAGATATAATTAAGTTCATCAAGTAGAGCTTTTCCATCATCACTAACATACATACCCATTATTTCTATATTTAAAAATCCTTTGTCTTTTAAGGTATTCACTTCATTTCGAACAATTCTTTCACCTAAACCAAGATGAGTAGATAATGCCCTTCTCCCAACAGGCTGAAGATTATTAATAGTTCTAAGGATTAGATACCTTCTTTCAATTATTTCAGTAATTTCTGGTGCTATACTTTTTATTACATCTAATAATTCTATAACACCACCTCCTAATATGGACCAATTTAGTCCCAGTATTTTATAAATTGTCCCGGTTGAAATAAAAAAAATAACACTTACTAAAGTAATTATACCCCAAGTTCACTTATAATGCAATATTTTCCAACAGATTTTAGGTGAAATTATTTGAAAGAGGAGACCCTATATAAATATAATCTCCTCTTCATATACTAATATTAATATCGTTTTCTCATGGATGATGCTGGAATTTGTATTTCATCTCTATACTTTGCTACAGTTCTTCTGGATATTGTTGTTCCTTTATCTTCTAAAATCTTTGCTATTTGTTGATCACTTAAAGGTTTCTTAGGGTTTTCATTATCTATTAATTCCTTGATCATAGCCTTGACACTGGTGGAGGATATATCTCCGCTACAGTTTGATAATCCAGACGTAAAGAAATATTTCAACTCAAATAATCCTCTGGGAGTTTGTACATACTTTCCATTAGTAGCTCTTGATATTGTTGATTCATGCATTTCAATATCTTCTGCTACTTCTTTTAAAGTAAGAGGAATTAAATTCCTTTCACCATTTTTAAAAAATTCCAGTTGATGTTTTAGTATTGACTCCACAACTTTATATATTGTTTGTCTTCTTTGCTCTATACTTTTAATTACCCACATTGCAGAATTAAATTTGTTCTGTAGAAATTCTGTAGTTTTTTCATCTCCGCCATCTTTTAGCATATTTTTGTAGAAGTTGTTTATTATAAGCTTGGGTCCAGTATAATCATTTACCTGAATAATATACTCTCCATCTACCAATAGAATTGTTGCATCAGGGACTATGTACTTTGTTTCCTCAGTACTACTTCCGAAAGTCCTTCCTGGTTTTGGCTCCAATGTCTTTATAAAGTCGCAGATATTTTGTATGTCAAGGGATGTAAGCTCATATTCCTTAGCAATTTTATTAATTCTGTTACTGGCAATATCCTCAAGGTTATTCTCAATTATGGTCTTTACTATAGGATAATCTACATCCTTCATTTGTATTAATAGACATTCTTTAAGAGTTCTGGCACCTACCCCTAATGGTTCAAAAGATTGGATAATTGACAAAACCTGTTCTACTATATCTATATTAGATTTAGTCAATTCTGCAATCTCTTCTACCGGAGTAACTAAATAACCATTATCATCTATATTTTGAATTATATATTCGGCTATTTTTTTATCCTTTTTACTAAAGTTTGCAAAGTTAAGCTGTGAGATTAGATGCTCCTTCAATGTAGGATCATAGCTTATAAATGACTCAATATTATAGTCCTTCGCATTTTTATCTATCTCAGGTTTATAGCTTATATCATCATACTTTTCTATGTATTCCTTCCATTCAATGTCGTTATTTCTATCATCTATGGCAACAGTTTCAATATCTTTAGGTGGAGCTTCCATTTCAAGCATAGGATTTTCCTCAATCTCTTTTGTAAGATATTCATTCAACTCGATACTATTAAATTGGAGTAATTGAATAGCCTGACGAAGTTCTGGTGTCATTATCAACTTTTGTGATTGTTCTAGTGTTAGATTGTAATTTATGTTCATTGCAGTCACTCCTTAAGTTGATTATATCAGAAACGAAACGATTTCAC
>CAZHLF010000095.1:0-8637 GCA_964532845.1 uncultured Tissierella sp. | reverse complement strand
TTTTTCATAAACACTGCAGCCACTGGAAAAGCTCCATATAAAGGACCTGCAGCTGCAGAACCAATGAATATTGAAATCAATACTCCTTTCAATCCTGAGCCTTCACCCATATATTTGCTCATTACATCCTTTGGCACCCACACATCAAGAAGTCCCATAAGAACAAATATTGGAGGAAGAATCATTATCATTTCCTTAAAGCTCATCCATACAGTATCTATTGCTTTTAGACCAGTTTCTTTACTGAACATATAAGTTATAAGAATAATAATTGAAGCAACTATGAACATTCTAAATTTTTTTATGTTTTCCATATTAACCAACTACCTTTCCAATAATAAATGCTAAAATAAATGAGAAAATAAAGGCGAATAGATTTCTTAGTATTGTTGTTTTCTTCCCGAAAAACTTGATTTCAACAGGGATAGTCATTACACCTACCATCATTAAGGTTGAAATAAAGGCCCCCAATTGCATATAACCTGCACCGTTTTGGAGCAATATTGCAGCAGTTGGAAAAGCAATAAATCCAGGAATCAAAGTTATGGCACCAACAACTGCAGCTAATAATACCCCTAAAAAGCCGGAAGAATCTCCAATAAACTTTCCTATTGTTTCGGGTTTTAGAAAAGCAATTATTATTCCCACTGTAGTGATTATACCTAACATTGGTGGAAGGATATTCACAAAAGACTTCCAGCCTTTTTTTAGAGATATCATGGTTTTCTTTTTATCTTTATAAAAAGATATTGCCAAGAGTATGATTGTAATTAAGTAAAATATATTGTTTTGCATAATACTAATCCTCCAGATTCGAATTTAAATTAATTATAGTGTCTATATGTTTGCGACGTTCCTTTAATAATTCAAGCATATGATTTATTTCTTTAATACCATTTTCATTGATATGATAAATCCTTTTGTTTGGACCATCATCGCTATCTTCCCAATATGAGTCAATAAATCCATCGTTCTCCAGGTTTCTCAAGGCTCTGTATATAACACTAATATTTACACTTTTGTCGATTAAGTTGTACATAATCATATCATCTGCAAGCTTGTATCCGTACCCATCACCTTTTTTCAATAATGTAAGAAGTGATAATTCAATTATTCTACCAAATCTATGCATAACTTCTCCTTTCTAATAAAAAATTCTTATACTATATACAATATGTATATATATACAAAATGTCAATAGTGTTTTTAACGGGACAGAGGGACAGGAGTATTGTCCCACCAAGAGATTAATATTTAGAAATGAACCCTTTTGCTTAGAAGGGTTTTTTCTAATTTTTGGGTATATACCATCTAAAAGGGACAAAAGGGACAGGAGTTTTGTCCCACTCAAACTCGAAATATAATTATATGATATCTAGGGGGTAAGAACTATGGCTAGGTTACCAAGAGAAAGAAGTAATACTGGGATATATCACATAATGCTAAGAGGGGTTAATAAGCAAAATATTTTTGAGGATGATGAGGATAGGTTTAAGTTTTTAGAAATACTTAAACATTTTAAAGGAGTATGTAAGTACGATTTATATGCTTATTGTCTAATGAGTAATCACATACATATATTGCTTAAAGAACGAGAAGACTCGGTTTCTGTAGCAATAAAAAGAATTAGCTCCAGCTATGTTCTCTGGTATAATAAGAAGTATAAAAGATCGGGACACTTATTCCAAGAAAGATTCAAGAGTGAAACTGTTAATGATGATGAATATTTTATAAGGGTTTTACGATATATTCATCAAAACCCGATAAAGGCTGGAATGGTTAATACTATAGCAAGAACTAAGTGGACAAGTTATTTTGACTACATTACCAAACCTTATCTCACAGATGTTGATTTTGCTTTAGACTTACTTTCCACAAACCGAGAAAAATCAATTGATTTATATAAAAAGTACATGGCTGAGGATAATAATGATGAATTTCTTGATTCAGATGATTATGGAATGATAAGTGATGATGTCATATTAGATTATCTAAAAAATCTAGGTGTTTCAAATGTAAGTACTTTACAACAAATGGATAGATCCAGCAGAAATGCAGTATTAAAAGAGATTAAATCTATAAATAATGCATCTTTAAGACAAATATCAAGGATAACAGGGATATCTAAAAGTGTAATTGGAAGAGTTTAATTAGGAAAATGGGACAAAACTCCTGTCCCTCTGTCCCTAGAAAGGAAAAATCATGGAACTAAATAAAAATATAAACATTTTACTTGAGAGAATTAAAGACACTACAAAACATGTACATAATGGAATAGAATTTCTTCTGGTTATTAAAGGGACTCTTACTATGGAAAAGGGTGGAGAAATCTATAATCTAAAGCAGAATGACGTAATACTTATTAACAATAGGGACGTCCATTCTGTTAGGAGTAATTTAGATAATCTGGCAGTAGTACTCCACATAGACAATGAGTTTTTAGAAGATAATTGTTCAGATATTCTATCGAAATATTATATTTGCAATTCAGCAAGGGAAGAACATCAGGATAGAGAAAAATTTAAGCTAATTAGACAAACCTTAACCCAGGTAATGCTTTTAATGTTTAAGAAGGACCTGGGGTATGAACTTCAAATAATGTCTAAAATATATGCACTTCTTAATCATGTGATACTTAATTTTCCTATATCAAAACAGGGCATATCTACTCAAAAGCATGATGCAGATGATAGGATGGATAGGATTTTATCCTATATAAATGAAAATTTCCATGAGGATATTACCTTAAACCAAGTTGCAAAGGATGAATTTATATCAGTTCATTATTTATCCAAGTTATTTAAATCAAAAACAGGGGTAAATTTTTCCGACTATATTACAGAACTAAGAATTGATAACTCGGTAAGAGAACTATTAAGAACGGATACACCAATCAATAAAGTTGCATTAAATTCAGGATTTCCAAGTATCCAATCCTTCAATAGAGAATTCAAAAAAAGGTACAACGAAATACCTAGTGAGTACAGAAAAAAGAATAAAATATCAAGTCCAGACACAGTTGTGGAAGTAGATGAGGTACTACCTCATAAGGACAATAAATTTTCAGAGCTATTAAAATATGTTATGTCAACAGATTCGGTACTTTCAGAAAGTGATATTATAGTACCAAATGTAAAAATTGATTTTAGTGAAGAAGTTGAGGAAAATAAAAACGGTAGAAGAATATTAAGAATTGGTAGGTTTAGGGAACTAAATAATCACAATATCAGAAAACAGATTACTGAGGCCTGCAGAGAATTGGAATTTGAATATATCCATTTTGAGCAATTCTTCTTGGTTAAAGATGATAGCTTCAAGGATAGTGTATTGTATGAAGTAACAGAGCTATATACAAATCTTGAATTTATTAGAAAACTAAATTTAAAACCAATAGTAAGACTTAATCTTGACTATATAGAGAAACTCGACGTGGATGGAGATCAGGTTAAGGAATATGTTGAAAAAAGCATTCGTAATAGACTTGATTTTATCCAAACTAAAGATGGTTTAGAATGTCTTTCAAAATGGAGCTTTGAGCTAAGTGCCAACAATACACTTAATTTACAGGAATACTTTAGAATAATAAGTGGAATATTTAAAGAATACAACCCGGATATAAAAGTGGGGCTAAGTTTATCAGACAATCTTCAATTAATAGAAGTGGATAATACTTTATTAAACGTACTGAATGATAATGGTGCTCAGCCAGATTTTATAAGAAAAAGGTTAGATGAACATAATTTATTTAATACATCCATATATGTTACAAGTTTTAATACCCTGGGTGGATCTGGATATGAGTTAGCTGGTTCTTTCTTTAGAGCTGCGTTAATATTAAATACAATACTAAGCATTGAACAGCCATTCGTACATTTATCATACTGGCTATCAAACCTCTCATATGAGAATACTAGACCGGCAGATGTAGCAGAGTATAGAAGTTTATCCTTATTTGTAATGGGTTTAGTTAAGAGGCCTGCTTACTTTGTACTTAAGTTAATTGATAAGGCAGGAAACCATCTTCGTACTATAAGCGAAGATATAAAGGTTAGCAAATGGAAAGATGCTTATTATATAATGGTTTCCAATCAATATTATTACAACCCCCTCTATTCTATAAGGGAGAACTATATATCCATTAACAGAAAGAACATCAATGCAATAATAGGTGGAATTACTCCTGGAAGATATATAATTAAGAAGCTTTTACTTAATAAGGATAATGGAGGAAAATTTGAACTTATATTAAGTATTTCAAATACGAAATTTATAGATAATGAGATATTATCAAGTCTTGAGAATACCAATCGCCCAGCTTTGAGCATATTTGAAAGGGATATGAGCGATGGATACAACATGAATATCAGTGTATCATCAAATGCAGTTATTCTCTATGAAATAAAAAAGATTTAAATAGCTAGGGCCAATAGGACAAGAATCATACATTGATTTTTGTCCTTTCCTTATTTCCACCCTTTAAAAAGTGCAAATAATAATAAGTATTATTGTAAATACAGAACTTCACAGATTAAATATTGACAGCTATACTAAGGGTATATTAAGAAGTGAGAAAAATGAATTAAATTTATACTAAAGAATAAGGAGGTGTAAATTTGGAGAAGGAAGATTTAAGAAGCATATTGGACAAAAGTAAAACGTTTGTAGCTCAAGGCAAGGTTGCAGACTATATACCTGAACTAAAAAGGGTTAATCCAGATCTATTGGGATATTCCATTATAAACCTGACTGGAGAAGAATTTCATTTTGGAGATTATGATTACAAATTTACAATTCAGAGCATTTCAAAGATTATAGTATTAACAAGTATCCTTATGACCAACTCTTTGGAAAAAATTAAAGAAAAGGTCACGTTTGAACCTACTTCAGATTCATTCAATTCAATAAAACAGCTGGAAATTATAGCTTCCAACAAGCCCTTGAATCCAATGATAAATTCAGGTGCCATAGCTAGTGTGAGCATGTTAGAGGGCGACGGGTATGAAGAAAAATTCAACAAGGTATTAAGTTTAGTAAGAAAATTAGCATCCAATAAAAATATTACATTTAATGAGAAGGTTTACCAATCTGAAAAGGCTACAGGATCAAGAAATAGAGCCTTGGCATACTACATGCACTCTACTGGAATCATTGAAAGTGATATAGATATAGAAAAACTTCTTGATACCTATTTTAAAATCTGTTCCATAGAAATTGATTGCACAGACCTTGCGAGGATTGCAGCAGTATATGCAAACAGAGGAATCTCGCCGAAAAATGGTGAAAAGTACTTTTCAAAAGAGGTATGCAAGAAGGTTGTAGCGACGATGGCCCTATGTGGTATGTATGATGAATCAGGAGAAGTAGCCATCACAGTTGGATTACCATCAAAGAGTGGTGTAGGTGGAGGAATACTATCAGTAGTACCACACAAGATGGGAATTGGAATCTTTGGACCAGCATTAAACGAAAAAGGCACCAGCCTGGCAGGGATTAATATCTTAAATATGCTAAGTGAAGCATATGATTTAAGCATTTACTAAAAGAAAAGGAGAAGTGAATTATGAAATACTTAGAAATTGCCAACAGTAACATAATGTTTATACTTACAGGTTTAACAATTCTGGTAGTTGTATTACAATCTATACTTTTCATCACTAAGGCCATGAAGAGGGCAAAAGAAATGGGAATTAAAAAAGAAGTAATAAATAAGACGATAACAAACAGTGCAATATTTTCTGTTATACCATCCCTACCAGTAATAGTAATGCTACTAGCTTTATCAGTACCATTAGGAAGATATTTTCCTTGGTTGAGATTATCAGTAGTAGGTTCAGCTGTATACGAAAGTATGGCTGCCAATGTAGCAGTAGTAGCTATGGGACTTAAGGATATATCTGACCCTAATCTAACACCTACAATCTTCGGTGTAGTAATGTGGGTAATGTCCATAGGAATTATCTGGGGAATAGTATTCAATATTTTCTTCCTTGATAAACTAGACAAATATACAAAGAAGGCAAAAGCAACAAAGAATGCATTTATACCTATATTCTCAGGAGCGCTATTCTCAGGAATGCTTGCAGTACTTTCAGTTCCATATGTAGCAAATACAAAAAAAATTTCAGGTATAGTTTCCTTTGTAGCAGCAGGTATTGCAGTAATGATATTCCAAAAAATCGGTAAAAACCCTAAATTTAAAGTAATCAATGAGTTTTCTTTACCAATAGCTTTAATTGTAGGAATGGCAGCAGCAATAATTCAAGTTAACTTAGCTTAAATAATAGGAGGATAAATCATGGAAAACAATTTAAATACAGAAGAGAGATTATCAGCGGATTTCGATAAATCAATAAATAGATTAGGTAGATATACAAGTATTATAGCTTTGTTATGTATGCTTGCAGTACCATTTGTTGCTCAGATTTACTTTGATCTTGATATTAACTTTAGAGACGTATTAGTTGCAAGTAGTGGACTTATTGCCATGTTTCTTCCTATGGCAGTAGTTGAAAACATTTCATACTATCAAATAATAGGTGCTGGCTCAATTTACCTATGCAGTATAACAGGAAATGTTCTTAATTTAAAACTTCCTTGTGCAATAGCAGGCATGAAAATCGCTGGTGTAGAACCAGGAACTAAGGAAGGGGACGTTATCTCAATAATAGCTGTAGGTGTATCATCACTTGTTACAGTAGCGATATTATTCTTAGGAATGTTCTTTGTTGGTCAGGCTCTATTACCACTTTTAAACTCGCCAGTACTAGCTCCAGGCTTTGCTAACGTAACACCTGCAATACTTGGTGCAACAGCAGTACCTGTACTATTAGGAAACAAGAAGTTATCAGTAGTTCCTGTAATATTGTCCCTTGCTGCATATTTTATCATTGGTGCTAAGTTTGGAATGTACCAAAGCTATGTATTAATAGTAGTAATGATTCTTTCAGTTGCTGCAGCTTACCTAAACTATAAGAAGTCTAAGTAGGAGGTAAAGATGAGTAATAAAGAAATAATAATAGATTATTTAAATAAAAACAAAGAAAAATTTTCAAATATAAGCGACAAAATATGGGATAATCCAGAAATTAGATTCGTACTTAAAGAATCTGCAGACCTGTTGGTTGAAGCTCTATCAAATGATGGATTCCATGTAGAAAGAAACCTAGCTGAAATGGAAGATGCCTTCGTAGCCACATTTGGTAGTGGAAGCCCTGTAATTGGATTTCTTGGCGAATTCGATGCATTAACAAATCTTAGTCAGGTGGCAGATTCAATTGAGAAAAAACCTTTGGTAGAAGGTGCTTGTGGACACGGTTGTGGTCACAATGCTTTAGGAACAGGTTCCCTTGCAGCGGCTTTAGCTATAAAGGAATATATGGTGGTTAATAACCTTAAAGGAACCATTAAATTCTTTGGTTGTCCAGCTGAAGAAAGTGGATCAGGAAAAGCATTTATGGCAAGAGCAGGAGTATTTAAGGGAGTAGATTCCCTAATTACTTGGCATCCTTGGACTGAAAATGAAATCTGGGGTACAAGTAGTCTTGCAAATTTCCAAATCTATTTTAACTTTAAGGGGAAAAGTGCTCATGCTGCAGCATCACCACACCAAGGAAGAAGTGCATTGGATGCAGCTGAGTTGATGAATGTTGGAGTAAACTATCTTAGAGAACATATAGTACAAGAGGCAAGAGTTCACTATGCATATTTAGATGCAGGTGGAAAGAGCCCAAATGTTGTTCAACCAACATCAAGTTTACTATATTTCATAAGAGCACCTAAATCACAACAAGTAAAAGAAATATATGATCGTATAGTTAAAATAGCGCAAGGTGCAGCCTTGATGACTGAAACTGAATTAGAAATTAAGTGGGATAGTGCTTGCAGCGAATATATAATAAATGATGTGCTTGGAAAAGTAATGTATGAAAATATGAAATTAGTAGGAGAAATTGAATATACAGATGAAGAGTTAGAATATGCGGGGAAATACGTAGATACTCTTGACCAATTATTCAGAACAAATGCAGAAAATACATTAAGAAAAGCCTTCAATAAACTACCACAAGATGAATTACAAGAAATGATAAAATCACCAATGGTTAAGAAACTATATCCTTATAGTATGACAGATGCAGTATTGCCAGGTTCAACAGATGTTGGTGATGCAAGTTTTACAGCTCCTACAGTACAACTTAAAGCAGCATGCTATCCTAAAGGTACAACACCACATTCATGGCAGTGGGTAGCAACAGGAAAATCCTCATTAGTTCATAAAGGAATGATCTATGCAGCTAAGGTAATGGCATTGACAGCACTAGACCTACTAGAAAGTCCAGAAACAATAAAAGAGGCTAAAGAAGAATTTGTAGAAAGACTAGGCGGAGAAGAGTATCAAAACTATATACCCCTAGATGTAAAACCAATACAATAGGGACAGAGGGACAGGAACCTTGTCCCAGAAAAGGGGGATGTTTCATTTGTCTATAAGACAAATGAAACGTCCCCCTGTCTTATAAATTTTTAGGGACAAAGGGACAGGAGTTGTGTCCCAGTTGGGACACAACTCCTGTCCCTTTGTCCCTAAGATGGTAGCATTTGGTATTTTAATATGATAATATACAAAGGTATGTATTTAAA
>CAZHLF010000094.1:0-8763 GCA_964532845.1 uncultured Tissierella sp. | reverse complement strand
ATATTCATTTCTAAGCAATTTTCATAAAATAAACAAAGATGAATATATAGAAAACATGCCTGAGGATCAAAAGGAAATCTATTATGCATCAGGTGAATCCTTAGAAAGAATTGATAGATTACCACAAGTAGAGTTTATTAAGGATAAGGGCTATGAAATTCTTTATTTTATTGATGAAGTTGACGAATTTACAATTAAAGTCCTTAGAGAATATAAAGATAAAGAATTCAAATCTGTTTCTCAAACAGATCTTAAATTAAATGAAGGAAAGAATGAAGAGTCCGTTGAAGAGAATAAAGATCTGCTTCAGGCTATGAAGGAAATTTTAAAGGATAAGGTTAAGGATGTTAAAATATCCAAAAGATTAAAGAGCCATGCGGTATATCTAGCAAGTGAAGGAGAAGTCTCAATTGAGATGGAAAAAGTCCTTAGCCAGATGCCTAATGGAGAAAATATAAAAGCTGACAAGGTATTAGAAATCAATCCAGACCACAAGGTATTTAATAGCCTTAAGGATGCTTTTGAAAATAACAAAGAAAATCTAGAGCTTTATACAAGTCTATTGTACAATCAGGCACTTTTAATAGAAGGTCTGCCACTTGAGGATCCAGTGGAATTTACAAATAATATTTGGAGACTACTTTAGAATAAAAAGGTGTCAGGCTTGAATAATTTACTATGGGAAGTAAATCATTCAAGCCTGACACCATTATTTTTAAGTTCTTGGAATGCAGATTATTTGGCCAACTTGTAAATTGTTTGGATTTACATTTGGATTAGCTCTTTGAATAGCATTTACTGTGGTGTTATACCTTTCAGCAAGAATAAAGAAGGTGTCTCCTGCTTTTATAGTATAACTAAATGTTCCAGTTGGGCAGGTAGGTGGTTGAGAACAATTTACACCTAGTGCAGTCCAGGTTAATATGCCTACTATTCCATCTTGAACAAGTCCTTTGCTTTTTTGGAAAGCTTTAACTGCAGCCTCTGTTTTTGGTCCAAAATCTCCATCTATAGGTCCTGGGTCAAATCCTTGATTTCTTAAAAGGGTTTGAAGTTCTATCACACTTGGTCCTTTACTTCCTCTTCTTAGGGTTGGACAAGGATGAACTGGTGGCGGTGGTGTTGTTCCAGTTGGAACACAGATAACCTGACCTATAAACAATCTATCTGGATTAACCCCTGGGTTTGCAGCAAGTAATGCATCAAGAGAAACACCAAATGTCTGTGCTATTAAAAAGAATGAATCTCCAGCCTTAACAGTATAAGGCATTCCATTTGGGCAATTTATAGCCATAAATAAACCTCCTTTTCAATGAAAATTCTATATGTTTTTCTATATAGTATATTCATCTTAAAAAAGAAAGGTTACAATTCAAAAGAGTCATTAAGCCTTAGCTCAATGACCCTTAGGTAATACTAGCAATTTCTTCCGCCAAACATATCACAGTTACAGAATATAATTACTAATAATAGGAAAAAGAATAGTAATGAATTATCTGTTCCACAGCCTTCATTTCTTCCGCCTAGTAAAGTTCCCATATATTCATCCTCCTTGACTTTAATAGAGAATATCTCTCATAATAGATTATGCAAAAAGGGAATTAGTGTTAATGGAAGAAGAAAATAAGTTATGGTAAGACGTTATTGAATTAAATAAAGGATTATTTATTTATGCTAAAATGAAATTAGATGCAACCTTTTTGGATAATTATCGTCTAAAGATTAAAGGGGTGAGATAGTGGAGGATAGGGAATTAATTAAAAAACTTAAGAAGGGCAAAAATGAAGCCTATTATGAACTTATAAATACATATGGTACTAGACTCCTTAGAACTTGCTATCTTATTACTAAAGATGAAAGGGAGGCAGAAGATATAGTCCAGGAGACCTTTATAAGGGTTTTTAAATCCATTAAGACCTTCAAGGAAGAAAGCTCACTATATACCTGGATTTATAGAATTGCACAAAATATTGCAAAGGATAGATATAAAGCTAATATTATAAGCTATGCCTTTGAAGACCACGAAATTCTATATGAAAACCCTGAAAGTATTACTATGGCAAATATAGATAGGGAATCATTAAGAGAAGAACTGGATAATTTAAACTTTATTTATAAGCAGGTTTTGGTTTTATTTTACTTTGAAGATCTTTCTATTAAAGAAATCAGCAAAATTTTAGATGAAAAGGAAGGCACCATAAAAAGTAAATTATCTAGAGGAAGGATATTATTAAGAGAAGCTTTGGAGAAAGGAGGCAGCTTAAATGGATAATAGGGATTTATTAGGTAAAGAAATAGAAAGTCTATTGAAAGAAGATGCAGATAATATTCATTTATCAAATAAACTTATGGAAGATATTTTAAATTCTAGAGAAAAAACATGGAGAGAAAAGCTTGAAGACTTTTTAAACAAGGAGATTGAGATACCATTAGCTCCTGCCATTATTGGTTTTGCTGCACTACTTTTAGTATCAATTATTCCTAAGGACATTTTTAAAAATCAAGACGTTAGGGTTATAAATATTGGATCCTCTCAAGTATTTATTAAGGAAAAAGAGGTGAGTAGAAAATGAAAATTAGGATAAAGGTAAAAACTTTAATCAAGTTAACTATTATAACCTTACTTGTAGTATTTATTGTATTACCTTACGGAACTTTAGGAGTAGCTAAATATTTAGATAAAAAAGGATCTAACAAAGCTATTACATTTTATGAAAGCTATCTTAACAAGCCATTAAAGCTCCAAAATGATGAAGCTCTATATAATTATGCCTTAAGTTTAGCTGGTGAAACTGATAAATATACCATAATGATGATGGGATGGGGAGGGCCTGGAGTAGATTCTACCGTAGAAGGCCTAGAAAAAGCAAAATTATCCTTGATGAAGATATTAGAAAATAGTACACCTGAAAGTAAATATTTTAGTAAATCATATAGCAAGCTTATGGATATATTTATTTCATTACAAGAACCTGATGAATTATTAAACTGGATTCAATGGGGAAAGAAAAGTACTCATAATGAGATTAATCATATAAGCGACTTATATGGTGCTTTTTATTATTATGCAAATAGAGAATATGATTTAGCTGAAGAGGTTTTGGAAGCATATGATATAACAGATGAAGTAGTTGATAGAAGATACTATATCATAAAAGGTGAAATAGCCTTATTTAAGGGTGACTTAGACTCTGCTAAAAGATACTTTGAACTAAGTAATAGTTTTAACTCTAATAGGGATTTTGAATATGTAGATAGTCTATATGGCTCAAGGTCTTATATAGGTAGAAATTATTGGTATGATGAATATGAAAGTGGATTAAAGGGAGATTACAAGGTACGAGGAAAAGTTGAATTCAATGGAAAACCGATGCCTTTTGTAGAGGTTTATATTCAAGAAGGTACTGGTTTTAGGACTGGTGGCAATGACCATGTTGCCATTACAGATATAAATGGAGAATATGAAACTCTAGGTATTAGACCTGGAACATATCAAATAGGGATAGGTATTAGTAATTCCCAATTATATGATAAGGTTTATTTAAGAAAGAATCTAAGGAATCTTGATTTATACTCTGATATGGTATTTGACTATAGCTTTAGTTCTCCAATAAAAATAATTAGTCCAAAACCAGGAACTGTTATTGATGAAGATAATTTTATAGTAGAGTGGGATGAGGTTTCTGGCGCTGATTATTATATAGTAGAATTAACCACTATAAGGAGAAATGAAAAGGGTATTGCATCTACCTTTAAAACTCCTATAATAGATGAAAATGGAAATTATAGAATAAAAGGAATTAATGCTTCTTTTGATATCTCAAGTGTAAGAAATAATATAGGTGGCCTTATGTTTGATGGGGAAGAAATGTTATTGCAACCAATGGGTATTTTAGGCAACATTTTGCCTGGTGAAGAACATCCTATTATTGTTAATGCATATGATGAAAATGATAATTTAATTGGTAGTAGTCTTCCATTAAATACTTTATATGAGAATATTCCAAGTATAAAGGTAGAAGGCATCCTTTCTGAAGGAGAAGTTTTAATTAGCCAATCAAAATATGAAGAAGCAATCTTACACTATGAGAACATACTTCAAAAAGATCCTAATAATGAAGAAGCTTTAGTATATTTATCCAAAATATATATGATAGGTTGGAAGAAGGGTCAGGAGAACTATAATAAGGCATTGGAATATTCTATTAGATATAAGGATATTTCAAAGGACTATGATTTAGCCTTAAAGACAGTTGATTTTATGGACAATGAGGCTAGAATAGATAATCAAGATATCATAATGGATTTAATTAATGAAGTACCAGATAATAAAAGAACTCTAGATTATTATTTTACTCTTGGAAGTTTTCACTTAAGTTTAGGACAGTATGAGAAGTCTAGAGATGCCTATATGAGTTATGTTATTGATAGTACTTATATACCTGATACCTTAATATATTTAAATCTATATTTAGAGGATTTTGATTCAGCCTTGAATTTGATATCAGACAGAAGATTTAATCCAAGTAGAGCTAGTAAAAGTAAATTAATAAATTCAATAGAGGGACTAAAAGAAAATAATTTCGATGTAAATGAATATGAAATTTTCAAGTCGTTCCATGAAAAAGTATTAAAGGAACGTCTTGAACCTGAGGAAGGAAATGAATTATTTAATAGTATTTATAATAAAATATCTAACTTAAATATAAAAAGAATATTAAATGAAATTAGATTCGAATTGTATTGGGATAGGGAATACTAATCTATGGGTATATTAATAGTATAAATATCCAGGGGTGATTGAAATGAAAAATTTTAAGTTTTATAGTCCTACTAAGATTATTTTTGGAGAGGGCTCAGTAAATCAATTGGGTAGACAAATAGCTGGAAAATATAAGAACATACTACTTCATTATGGTGGAGGAAGTATTAAAAAATCAGGATTATATACAGATGTAGTAAATATATTGAATGAATATGACTGCAAGATTTATGAACTTCCTGGCGTTGAGCCAAATCCAAAACTTAGATTGGTAAGAGAAGGTATTCGTATAGCAAAGGATAAAAAGATAGATCTTATATTAGCAGTAGGTGGAGGTAGTGTAATAGACTCAGCTAAGGCAATTGGAATTGGGGCATTATATGATGGTGATGTATGGGATTTCTATACAGAGGAGGCAAAGGTTAAAAATACAATACCAGTAGGGGTAATCCTTACCATTCCTGCAACGGGTAGTGAAGCTAGCATGGGAAGTGTAATAACCAATGAAGATGAGAAAAGAAAGCTCTCAGTTAATCATGATATTTTAAGGCCTAAATTTGCTATAATGGATCCAAGATTAACTCTTACTCTACCATCAAATCAGACCTATGCAGGTATATTTGATATTCTAAGTCATATTTTTGAAAGATATTTTACAAATACTAAGAATGTAGATTTAACAGACCATCTTTGTGAGGGGACTATAAAAACAGTAATAAGAAATGCCTATATATTAAAGAAGGATGGGAAGAACCTAGCTGCAAGGGCGGAAATAATGTTATCAGGCACCATAGCCCACAATGGAATTTTAGGAATAGGTAGAGAGGATGATTGGGCAAGTCATATTATTTCCCATGAAATAACAGCTCTTTATGGAACTACCCATGGAAGAACATTAAGTATTATTTTTCCTGCATGGATGAAATATGTCTACAAGGAAAATGTAGATAGATTTGTTCAGTTTGCCATCAATGTATTTGGTGTATCTGTAGTAAATAAAACTAAGGATGAAATAGCATCAGAGGGGATAAATAGCCTAATTACCTTTATTAAGGATATAGGATTACCAACTACCTTTGAAGAGGAGAACCTCCCTACGGATAAATTTTCTTTAATGTCTGAGAAGGCTACAGAAAACGGGCCAATAGGTGCATTTAAGAACTTAGAAAAGGAAGATGTTATAAATATCTTCAATTTAGCCAAATAAAATTTTGTAGAGAAAGTCCTACTGTTTCCCCCATATTTCAGGGCTTTGTGTATATGATTAGAAAAAATAGCTTCTATAGAATTTCTATAGGAGCTATTTTTACATGGATTTAACAAACACCCCTAAATAGATTTAACATTATGTCTTTATACTAAGGATATAAATTAAATTCGAAAGGGAGATTAAATTAAATGAAGAAAATAGTAAGTTTAGTATTAGTAGCACTTATGATTTCAGTATTTGCAGTAGGCTGTACACAAGCAAATGAACCAGCCCCAGCAACTCCAGGACAAACACCTGCAGAAACACCAGCAGCAAGTGATTTTGATGTAGATGAAATAATCAACGTTGTAAGTAGAGAAGATGGTTCAGGTACTAGAGGAGCTTTTATAGAAATCGTAGGAATTCTTGAAAAAGATGCTAATGGTAATGAAGTAGATAGAACTTATGAGGAAGCTATTATTCAAAACGGAACAGATGCTATATTAACTACAGTAGCAGGTGACGAATATGCTATTGGATATATCTCATTAGGTTCATTAAATGATTCTGTTAAAGCAGTTAAAATTGAAGGCGTAGAACCAACATCAGAAAACGTACAAAATGGTTCATATAAAATTTCCAGACCTTTTAACGTAGCATATAAGGGAGAACTTTCAGGATTAGCTAAAGACTTTATGGACTTTATCCTAAGTGCTGAAGGACAACAAATAGTTGTAGATAAAGGATATGTTCAAGCATCAACTAGTCCAGCAGCTTACGCTGGAGAAGCACAAAGTGGTAATCTTGTAGTAGCAGGTTCTACATCTGTAACTCCAGTAATGGAAAAGCTAGCTGAAGCATATCAAGAATTACATTCAGGAGTAACTATAGAGATTCAATCATCAGGTTCTTCAGCTGGTATGACAGCTGCTATGGAAGGAACTGCTGAATTAGGAATGGCATCAAGAGATCTAAAGGATTCAGAAAAAGCAGAATTGAAATATAACGCTATTGCAATAGATGGTATAGCAGTTATTGCTAACAATGCAAACCCTATTGATGATTTGACAATGGATGAAGTAAAAGCAATATATATTGGTGAAGCAACTGAGTGGAACGTAGTAGAATAAATAATAGTTGACCCCCATTAATTTACAAACATAGCCTGGCATTAGCCAGGCTATGTTTGTAATTATCACTTAAATTAGATTTTACATAGATTTTACATAGCTTCATTTTGGATTTTACATATTATTGATACAGTATATTTGAAATATTACGTTAAGAAGAAGAGGTGCGCCTATGAAAACAAAATCTTTTGAAGGATTTATGAAAGGAATTTTCATCCTTTCTGCTATGATGTCAGTAATATCCATTATACTCATAATGTACTTTATCTTTGCTGGTGGAGTACCGTTTATAGCTGAATATGGACTTAAGGAATTTCTACTTGGAACACAGTGGAAACCATCAAATACACCTCCTTCCTATGGTATACTTCCTATGATATTGGGATCAGTATATGTCACATTGGGAGCAATGGTAATAGGAGTACCTATTGGAATACTAACGGCAACATATCTTGCTAAGTTTTGCGGTAAAAAGCTTCACAAAATTTTAAAACCTTGTGTAAATCTTATGTCAGGAATACCATCTATAGTATATGGATTTTTTGCATTAACACTTATAGTACCAATAATGAAGACAGCTTTTAAAGGAAATGGTATGAGTATTGCTACTGCATCTATTCTACTTGGGATAATGATACTTCCAACTATTATTGGAATGAGTGAGGCTTCAATTCGTGCAGTACCTGAGTCTTATTATGAGGGTAGTGTGGCACTTGGAGCTACACATGAAAGAACAGTTATGTCGGTTATACTACCTGCAGCAAGAAGTGGGATTTTGTCATCAGTAATTCTAGGAGTTGGTCGTGCCATAGGGGAAACCATGGCAGTAATTTTAGTTGCAGGAAATCAGCCTAGAATGCCAAAGGGTTTACTTAAGGGAGCCAGAACTATGACTACAAATATAGTTATGGAGATGGCTTATGCAGCAGATGCACACAGAGAGGCTCTTATTGCCACAGCGGTAGTATTATTCGTATTTATTCTGATTATCAATGGTATGTTTTTAATAGTTAAAAGGAGGGGGATGAGCTCTTGAGTAAGGTTATTAGATATTCTGTAAAAATATCAGCTTTAATTACTTTTGGTATGCTATTTTTCATTATTGGCTATATTCTATTTAGAGGAGTACCCTACCTTACACCTTCTTTATTTGCAGTCAAGTATACTTCAGACAATGTTTCAATGCTTCCTTCTATAATTACAACAGTTTTACTGGTGCTTTTAACTCTACTAGTTGCTACACCAATTGGTGTATTTACTGGGTTTTATTTGATTGAGTATGCAAAAAAGGGGAATAAATTGGTTGAACTTATAAGAATTGCTACAGAGACTTTATCTGGAATACCATCTATAGTATATGGACTATTTGGTATGCTTTTCTTTGTTGTAAGGCTTAAGTTTCAGTATTCACTATTGGCTGGAACAATGACTGTTGCCATAATGGTATTGCCACTTATTATCAGAGCAACTGAGGAGGCTTTAATGTCAGTTGATGACTCTTTAAGAGAAGCTAGTTTTGGTTTGGGAGCTGGTAAACTTAGAACAATATTTAGGGTAGTTCTTCCTGTAGCTATGCCTGGAATACTATCCGGAGTTATACTGTCAATAGGGAGAGTTGTTGGAGAAACTGCAGCTTTGATGTTTCCTTTGGGAACTGCAACAAAGGTTCCAAATGCATTATT
>CAZHLF010000093.1:0-8826 GCA_964532845.1 uncultured Tissierella sp. | reverse complement strand
CAGGGAATCTGAAACTATGTAGATTGATATTGCTGCAGTAGTTGATAACATAATTAACCCTCCAGTATAACACAATAAATATATAGTATGTCACAATTGGTTTAATGTCAATAATTATTTCACAAATATAAGGATTTATTTTTGTATATGTATATAGTTACCCAACTTTCAGACTTTTACCAAAAGAAAACTCCCCTAGAGCAATAGAATTTTCTATTGTCTAGGGGAGTTGAAATAGGAGTTTCCTCCACTTGAGTCGAAATGACAAGGATATTTATTTAAAGTATTCTACTCCTGAAAGGAAGATCTTTTGATCTTTCTCTCCTGGGATATTTTTGTAGATATCGGTCGCTATTCTTTCTGAGTGCCCCATTTTTCCAAATACTCTACCATCTGGACTTGTAAGTCCTTCTACTGCATAAAGTGAGCCGTTTGGATTGTAGTAACCATCATATGTTGCTTCGCTGTTTAGGTCTACATATTGAGTTGCTATTTGCCCATTTGCAATTAGCTCTTTAAGTGTAGTTTCATCAGCTACAAATCTACCTTCTCCATGGGATAGAGGCATAGTATATATATCACCAAGTTCTACGTTGTTAAGCCATGGGCTTAATTTTGAAACAATCTTTGTTCTTGCATGTTGTGAAATGTGTCTTCCTATTCTGTTAAAGGTTAGTGTTGGATCATTATCCTTTAATGTTCTAATATCTCCATAAGGAAGAAGTCCCAGCTTTATTAGTGCCTGGAATCCATTACATATTCCAAGTACAAGACCATCTCTATTATTTAACAATTCCATTACAGCATCTGCCACTTCAGGGTTTCTAAATACTGTTGCTATAAACTTACCTGAACCATCTGGCTCATCTCCTGCACTAAAGCCCCCTGGAATCATAAGAATTTGACTTTGTCTTATTTCCTTTGCCCATTCCTTTAAGGATTCTTGAATATCATTGGCATTTTGATTTCTAAATACTGAAATCTTTGTTAATGCTCCAGCCTTTTGGAATGCTCGTTGGGAATCATATTCGCTATTTGTGCCTGGAAATGCTGGAATAAACACTCTTGGTTGACCAATCTTCTCTCCTCTATACATTCTTGAAGAAGCTGAGTTCTTTAATGTAGTAATTTCACCTATCATATCCTTCTTTAATGTATAGATAGTTGATAGTGGTTTTCTCCAGGAAAGGAGCATTTGACTTAGTTCTACTCTTTCCTCGCCAATTATTAGTGCTTCTTCATGGGTAGTAGTTCCTATTAGCTTAAAGTATTCTGGAAGCTCAATTGCATTTTCCTTCTCTACTTCTACTAATACGGTACCTATTTTCTTATCAAATAGTGTGTTTTTATCTATATCTTCATTGAACTTAAATCCAATCATATTTCCAAATGCCATTTTAGAAATAGCTGCTGCCATTCCTCCAAAGGATATTGTTTTTGCTGATAGAATTATCTTCTTATCCGTTAGTTCCTTAATTTTTTCATAAGCCTTCTTTATAGTTTCGAAATTAGGGATTTGGTCTCTATCCAAATCTATTTCTACTATATAAACATTTGAATCAGCCTTCTTAAACTCTGGCGAAAGGATATTTTCGGTTATATCATGACTTACAGCAAAAGATATTACTGTTGGAGGAACTGATATATCCTTAAAGGTACCTGACATACTGTCCTTACCACCTATAGCTGCTATACCTAATCTTTCCTGTGCCTTAAATGCCCCCAGTAGTGCGCTAAATGGTTTACCCCATTTAGCTGGATCATTTTCCAGTTTTTCAAAGTATTCCTGTAAACTTAATCTAATCTTTTTATAGTCGCCGCCTAGGGCTACAATTTTAGCAACAGATTCAACTACTGAATAGATTCCACCATGGTATGGGCTCCACTTGCTTAACTCAGGGTCAAAGCCGAAGCTCATCATAGAGCAGGTATTTGTTTCACCACTTAATACTGGAATCTTTGCAACCATTCCTTCAGGAGGAGTAAGTCTATGTTTTCCACCAAATGGCATTAATACCGTTGCTGCTCCTACTGTTGCATCAAATAACTCTCCCATGGCTTGCTGTGAGCATACATTTAAGTCCTCTAGTGTATTTAATAAGTTTTCCTCAAAAGTACCTCCCTGAATTTCAGGCTTAATGAACTCTTCTGCTGATACTACTTCAACTTGTGCATATTGCTTAGCACCATTAGTATCAAGGAAAGCTCTTGAAATATCAAGGATAGTCTTTTCTCTCCATTTCATAACAAGTCTGCCATTATCAGTTACTTCCGCTACCTTAGTTACTTCTAGGTTTTCTTCACTGCCATATTTCTTGAAATCTTCAAAATCCTCTCTATCTATAACTACTGCCATTCTCTCCTGAGATTCTGATATGGCAAGTTCAGTTCCATCAAGTCCTTCATATTTCTTTGGTACTACATCCAAGTCAATAACTAAGCTATCCGCCAATTCTCCAATGGCAACAGATACTCCACCTGCTCCAAAGTCATTACATCTTTTTATTAGCTTAGCTACTTCTGGTTTTCTAAATAATCTTTGAATCTTTCTTTCTTCAGGAGCATTACCTTTTTGAACTTCTGCACCTGATTTTTTAAGGGATTCTTCTGTATGGGATTTAGATGAGCCTGTTGCTCCACCTATTCCGTCTCTCCCTGTTCTTCCACCTACAAGAAGAACTATATCTCCTGGTTGTGGAATTTCTCTGATTACATTTTCCTTTGGAGCTGCAGCTATTACCCCTCCAACTTCCATTCTCTTTGCTATATATCCTTCATGGTAAATTTCTGTTACTTGACCAGTTGCCAGACCTATTTGATTTCCATAGGAACTATAGCCTTTTGCGGCTTCCTTTGATATCTTTCTTTGAGGAAGCTTTCCAGGCAGAGTGTCTTCCATAGATGTTCTCGGATCTCCACTACCTGTAACTCTCATGGCTTGATATACATAGCTTCTACCTGATAGTGGGTCTCGTATGGCTCCACCAAGACAAGTTGCAGCACCACCAAATGGCTCAATCTCAGTTGGGTGATTGTGGGTCTCGTTTTTAAACATCAATAACCATTTTTCTTTTGTGTTATCGATATTTACATCTATTTCTATACTGCAGGCATTGATTTCTTCAGAAACATCTAAATCATCCAATAGTCCTTTTTTCTTACAAAGCTTAGCATTGATAGTTCCTAAGTCCATTAGGGAAAGGGGCTTAGTTCTGTTAAGATATTCTCTAGAAGAGAGGTAATCCTTAAAAGTATTTTCAATTACTTCCTTGTATCTACCCTCTTGGAATCTTACATCGGTGATTTCTGTATTAAAGGTAGTATGTCTACAGTGATCTGACCAATAAGTGTCTATTACTTTTAATTCAGTAATAGTTGGGTCTCTATGTTCTTCATTAGAGAAATATTCCCTGATTAAAGCTATATCATCATAGCTCATGGCAAAGTTCATCTCATCTCGGAAGTCTTTAAGAGCTTCATCATCTAATTGGATAAAACCAGTTATTGTTTCGATATCTTCAGGCTCTATTATTTCATCGTCAAGAGATGCTGGAATATCCATAGAAGCCTCACGGGACTCCACAGGATTAATTAGAAAGTTCTTGATACTCTCTAATTCTTTTTGAGATATATTTCCCTCCAGTAAGTACACCCTGGCTGCCTTTACCTTTGTATCCATATCGTTTATTAATATTTGAATACATTGTACTGCGGAGTCAGCTCTCTGGTCATATTGTCCAGGTAAATACTCTGTAGCAAATACTATGAAATCCCCTTCAGGAAGTTGTTCAAATACCCTGTCAGCATTTGGTTCTGATAGTATTAGACCTGTTATTTTGTTGTATACCTCTTCATCTTTACAATTGAAGTCATATCTATTAAGGATACGTAAGTTATCTAAGCTGTCCATGTTCAGTGTTTCTTTGATTTCTCTTAATAAATTCTCAGCTTCTACATTAAAACCCTCTCTTTTTTCTATAAAAGCTCTCCTAATGTTAGAAATTGTCCCCACCACCTTTATTAATAAATAATTTAGGCAGAGGTTAATTCCTCCGCCTGATTTGTCGTTTTCCACACATATATAGTATGATATTTTCGAAATATTATCAAGTGTTTTGTAGAATTTTGCTATTGACAAAAAAGAGGAGATTTCGACGCTAGGGTTAAAATAGCAAATAAAAAGTCAGTATCCCTTGTTATTTGTACTTCTCCTTAATCTCTAAATACTTAGATTCCCCTAGTCTGTAGAGTTCTTTTTCTTCATCTGTAATTGGAAGGAGTTTTTCTACTGGAGCTGGCTTTCCATTTACTAAGTGAACCATTGTGAAGAATGATGTTAGTGCTAATTCTGGTTTATCATAATCATTTACATCTCTTACATAGATTTTTACTATTACTTGCATAGATGTTCTTCCTACATATGCAAGCTGTCCTACACATGTAATTATATCTCCTACATTTACAGGCTTAAGGAATACCAGTTCATCTACCCTTGCTGTCACTACACTGGATTTAGCATGCTTTATTGCTGCAATACCTGCTACATTGTCCATTAACATCATTAGGTTTCCACCATGAACACTTCCCTGGGCATTGGCATGCATTGGCTGCATGATTACTGTTGTTATTGCGTTTGAAAAATTAACGTTTTTTAATACTGTCATTTTGTCCTCCTGTGTCCTGTTATTCTATTTTAGAGATCAGTTGCCTTGAAGGTATCCCACTGAGACAAATCCCCAGCCTGGAAGCCCTTGTAGAACCATCTCATTCTTTGTTCACTTGTTCCGTGGGTAAAACTGTCAGGTACTACATATCCACGAGCTTGTTTTTGAATAGTGTCATCACCAATGGCATTAGCAGCTGTTAAAGCTTCTTCAAGATCTCCCTCTTCAAGGTATCCCATACCTTGTACATGATGAGCCCAAACTCCTGCCAGATAATCAGCCTGAAGCTCGAATCTTACGCTGTATTGATTGTATTCTGTTTGACTTACCGAATTTCTTAATTCATTAAGTTGCTCTGTAACTCCAAGAAGAGTCTGGACATGATGTCCTACCTCATGAGCTACAACATAAGCCATAGCAAAGTCTCCTGGTGCCTTAAACTGCGTTTTAAGTTCATTGTAGAAGGAAAGGTCTATATAAACCTTATTATCGCCTGGACAATAAAAAGGTCCTGTTGATGAGCCCGCTACACCACATGCTGACTGAACGCTATCTGTAAATATTACAAGACCTGGCTCTTTGTAATCATAGCCATAGTTTTGAAATATATCGTGCCAGATATCTTCTGTATCTGCAAGAACTACTGATACAAAATCATACATTTCCTGTTCTTCTTGTGTGCCTTCATAAGGTGCTTCTATGCCAGGGCTTTGAATCTGATTATCCGTTCCTCCAAGAAGTGCCCCAGGGTCTCCCCCTAAAAGTGCAATTATTATGATTAATATAATTCCTAAGCCTCCGCCTATGGTCTTTCCACCAAAGCCACCGATGCCTCCACCTCCTGCACTTCTTCCTCTTCTATCCTCAACATTTGAGCTTTTTCTTCGTCCTTGCCAACGCATAATGATTCCCCCTAATTCAAAATAATGCTCTTTTTCTTATTTAGAAATTATACCCAAATTATATTTAAGTTATCAAGGCCAATTGTAAATGGGCTAGTTTGTGATATATTGTAATAGAGGTGGTAAAAATGAGAAATATTAAAATGATTATAGAATATGATGGGAGTCGTTATTTAGGGTGGCAAAGGCTGGGTGATTCTGACAAGACTATTCAGGGAAAGCTGGAAGCTGTTATTTCCCAAATGGTAGGAGTTAGTACTGAAATAATAGGCTCGGGTAGAACCGATGCTGGTGTTCATGCCAGGGGGCAGGTGGCGAACTTTAAAACAGAGTCCATGATGAGTTTAGATGAGATGCAAAGTTATATTAACCACTACCTTCCAGGGGATATTGTTGTAAAGAAGATATTCCAGGTAGATGATAGGTTTCATTCTAGATATAAGGTAAGGGGTAAGAAGTATATATATTATGTATGGAATCATGTGGTTCCTTCTGCCTTTGATAGAAAGTATAGCTACTATTTTCCTGAAAATCTGGACACAGAGAAAATGAATGAGGCTTGTAAACTATTACTTGGTACTCATGATTTTATAGCTTTTTCTTCTCTTAAAAAGAGCAAGAAATCAACTGTAAGAACTATTGATGAGATAAGTATTTCAAGAGAAGGTAGTATGCTCCAATTCTCTTTTGTTGGTGAAGGTTTCTTATATAATATGATTAGAATAATTATGGGAACTCTTTTGGATATTGGCAGAGGTAAAATGGCATTAGAGGATATTGATAATATTTTCCAAAGCGAAACCAGAAGTGAGGCAGGAATTACCGTGCCACCAAATGGTTTGTTTTTGGAAGAAGTCTATTACTAAAAAGATTGAAGTCTTTATGAACTGACTCATATCATTAAGACTTCAATCTTTTTTTAATTAATATTCTTTACCGCTATCGTGACTAACTTGCCATTCTATTCCAAATTTATCTGTTAAACCAGCATATGCCTCACTCCAGAAGGTCTCCTGAAGCTCCATGGAAACATTTCCGCCTTCTTTTAGTGCATTGTAGATTCTAGTTATTTCTTCCTTATCCTTATCAACAATTGTCAATGTCACGTTGTTACCCACGATAAATGGCATTCCTGGCCACGAATCTGAGAACATTAAGGTTGTACCAGCTATATTAAGTCTTGCATGCATTATCTTATCCTTCATATCAGCAGGTACTTCCCAGTTTGGATCAGGTGGCTGTTCTCCATAAGTCATAATATATGGCAATTCTGTTTTGAATACATCTTTATAAAATTTGATTGCTTCTCGACAGTTACCATCAAAGTTTAAATAAACTTGTAATTCCATTTTTTTCACCTCTTTTTATTTGTAACGTTATTATACCCACGTTAAGTTAGTGAAAACATATGAGTAATTACTGAAATATTACAAAGACTATAGTAAAGAATTTTAATAGTCTGAGGTGTCATATGGATAGATTAGAGACTACTTATAATCAAGTACTAACCAGAATATTTTCAATAGCTAATCCTTTAAAGAAAACTGTTAAAAAAACTGAATGCAAGGTTCATATATTTTTAAATGAACATGCTTTGGATATATTATTAGATTCAAAATATCTTCAGGAGTACAACCTATTTAATAGCTATATCTGGGTAATAAATGAGGGTGCAGTTTGGGCAGATCAGGATTTTAAAAGCTCCAGCCACTTTTACAACCCTTTTAAGGAAAAAGGACTTTATGGAAGAAAAAGTGCTTTGACCTTAGCTGAGGAATATTACAGGCTGGCTATTACCTCCTGGCACTATGGCGACTTTAAAATGTCTATGTTTTATTTTGGTGCAGCAGTTCACATTATACAAGATATGACAGTTCCCCAGCATGCAAATATTAGACTATTGGATAATCATCATCAGTATGAATCATATATAAAAAAGATATATAAGGATCTTGAAGGCTTTAACCATGATAAAAAACCATATATTCTCGGTAGTGTAAAAGACTATATTAGGTTTAATACTCGTATGGCTTTAAAGGTTTATAGAAGGTACGAAAATATTAAGGAAGATAATTGCAGATACTTTAGAATCAGTAGATGTACTTTGCCTTTGGCAAAGAGAACTACAGCTGGAGCTATGCTTCTTTTTTACAAAGAGATAAATGAGGGGAAAACATAAACCACCTAGTTGCAGCTGCACGTAGAAACTGTTAGCAGTTTTATAAAGTTTAAATCAAGTAATTAAAATCTAGATCCCTCGACTTAATTTTTTCTATGATATTTATTTATCTTGTGGTAAAATATTCTGGGTGAAAAAAATGAACTTATATGAAAAACATCTAATTGATTGTAGAATTTGTCCTAATGAATGTGGTGTAAATAGATTAGAAGGAAATATTGGTGTTTGTAATGCCGGGGTCCTTCCTAAGGTTGCTAAGGCATCTCTCCATTATTGGGAAGAGCCTTGTATAAGTGGTGAAAATGGTTCTGGTGCAGTTTTCTTTTCAAACTGTAATATGGCTTGCGCCTTTTGTCAAAATTATAAAATAAGCCATGAGAGCTTTGGAAAAGAAATTTTTATAGAAGAATTGTCCCAGGTTTTCTTGAATCTGGAAAATCAAGGAGCACTGAATATAAACCTTGTTTCTGCAACACAGTATATTCCTCAAGTTGCAGAGGCATTAAAGATTTCTAAGGAAAATGGTCTAAATATTCCAGTTATATATAACTCTAATGGTTATGAGAGTCTTGAGGGTTTAAAAATTCTTGAAGGGCTAATAGATGTTTATTTGCCTGATTTAAAATACTTTGACAATAAATATGCATTGAAATACTCTTCCGCAAATGATTACTTCTATAATGCAACTCAGGCTATACTTTCTATGTATAACCAGGTTGGTGTACCTTTTTATGATGATGATGGAATAATTAAGAAAGGACTTATGATAAGACACCTTTTATTACCTGGATTAAAGGAAGATTCTAAGAAGGTATTGAAGTGGATTAAGGATAATTTACCGCTTGAGATTCCTATAAGTTTGATGGTTCAATATACTCCTGTATATAAGGCACTATGTATGGAGGAGATAAACAGAAGAATAACTGAAGATGAATATGAAGAAATCATAGATTATTTCTTCGAAATAGGTCTGGAAAATGGACTAGCTCAGGATTATTCTTCAGCTACGACAGATTATACTCCTATTTTTGATTTAACTGGTTTGAAATAGGGACAAAGGGACAGGAGTAGTGTCCCACAT
>CAZHLF010000092.1:0-8861 GCA_964532845.1 uncultured Tissierella sp. | reverse complement strand
TGATAGGACATGGCAGTAGTAAGAAGCAAGGAGTTGGCTGTCAGATAACTTGCCACATCTGGAGTCTCAGTAGAATCAACAGTTACAATCCTTCTGGTTAAATCTGCATTTTTGTTTATTACTTTGAAATTTTTGAAACTTTCCAGTTTTAATATTTCTTCAAGTGTCATTTTATCTACCTACCATTTCTATGTTGAAAATAATCAAATCCAGTATACTGCAATAAATAATCATATATTTATTGTAGTATATTGATCTGTTTTTATCAACAAAAAGGTAGACATCAATTTATGATATCTACCTTTGGATTTGATTATTTATTAACTTACATTTTTATTCTAGTACCAGTTTCTCCCTTAATTCCTTCTTTAGCCTTTTCCAACTTTGTAATTAGTGCAGATCTGCCTTCCTTAGAGCTTGCAAAATCAACTGCCGCTACTACCTTTGGCAACATGGATCCTGGTGCAAAATGACCTTCTTCCATGTATTTTTTAGCTTCACCAATGCTTAAATCAGCTAACCACTTTTCATTTTCCTTACCAAAGTTTATAGCTACTTTTTCAACAGCAGTAAGGATAATTAAGAAATCAGCATCTAATTCCTTTGCTAAAAGACAACTTGCAAAATCCTTATCTATTACTGCATCGATTCCTTTAAAGTAATTATCTTCTTGAATTACTGGTATACCCCCACCTCCACAGGAAATGACTAATTGGCCACTTTCTACAAGGGCTTTAATAGAATCAATCTCAACAATTTTCTTAGGTGATGGGGATGCTACTACTCGTCTATAACCTCTTCCGGAATCCTCTACGATATCCCATCCATTAGCTTCCTTAACTTCATTAGCTTCTTCTAAGGACATAAACCTACCTATAGGTTTAGTTGGGTTATCAAAGGATTTATCCTCTTTATCAACTACCATTTGAGTCATTATAGTAGCAACAGGCATATCCGTTATTTTTCTGTTTAAGAGTTCTTCTCTTAGTGCATTTTCTAAGTCTAAACCTATATAAGTCTGACTCATAGCCCCACTAACATATAGTGGAATATTTCCTGCAGCAGACATAGCGTTATTTATCATACCTACTTGTGGACCATTTCCATGGGCTATTACTACTTCACAACCTTCTTCAATTAAATCTACAATAGCTGTAGCAGTTGTCTTAACTGCAATCTTTTGCTCTTCTAAATTATCTCCAAGAGCATTTCCACCCAAGGCAATTACTATTCTTTTCTTTTTGTTCATATTATTCCTCCATGATATTATCTATTAGCCAATATTTCATAATCTAATTCTTTAGCATCCTTTGCAATAAGCATTGCTATTAACGCATCTACATCTACATTTAACACAGTTCTAAACATACCTGAGAACCAATCTATTCCTGATAAGAGAACTATACCTTCCAGAGGAAGCCCTACACTTGGTATTACTATAGCCAAGGCTACTAATCCCCCTCCAGGAACTACTACAGTGCCTAAGCAGGCTAATGTAGATAATGTAACTACTTTAATTATGGTTGTTAAATCCATTTGAATATTGTATATTTGAGCTACTGTTATACAAGCTATGGTTAAAAACATAGCCAGTCCATTACTATTCAAAGTCATTGCCAATGGATTTACAAGGTTGGAAATCCTTTTACTGACACCTAGTTTTTCCTCACTATCCTTCATCTTAATAGGCAGTGTTACTGCTGACGATGTTGTAGTGAAGGCCATAATGGTCATATTGGTTAGTTTTCTAGCCAAACTTAAAGGATTTGTCTTACAATATAGTGCAGTAAAGATAATACTGATTGTAAGATGTATTATAGTCCCAAGACCGAATATAAGCAGGAACTTGATTAATGGTAGTATAACTGAAATCCCGATGGTTCCCGTAGTATATGCCAAGAGAGCACCTATACCAAAGGGAGCTATCACCATAATCTTACTAATCATATTAACGATAACTACATTTAAATCCTTAACCCATGCAAGAATTGTGTTACTAATATTATTTTCACGAAGGGAGCTTAAAGTAACACCAAATAATACAGCAAAGACAATTACCTGAATCATATTTCCACTAGCCATAGATGCGATAATATTAGTTGGGAAGAAGTCCACTATTAATTTACCTAAATCTTGTGCTGGTTGTTGGGATATAACTTCACTTGTTTTTATTGCAACTCCAAGTCCTGGTTTTAATAAGCTAGCCAAGCCTATACCTATAACACCAGCTAGAACAGTAAATATCATAAACCAAAATAACATTTTAAAACCTAGTTTACCAAGATCCTTTGTTTCTAAATTGCCTACTGCTTCAATTACAGCACCCATAATCAGGATAACTACAGACATTTGAATCAATCTTAAAAATATGTCCCCAACTATTTTAAAACTAGCTGCCCTATCTCCGAGTAACAACCCAGCTATCATTCCTATAATCATAGCTAATAAAATTTGCTTTATCATTGAAAGTTTTTTTATTTTCATTTTTACCTCCATTTTTATAGAGAGTTATTTTTATATATTAAGTGCATCTTAACACCGGTTAATATTCCAGATAGAATATCAGCACCAGATGTATTACCTAGTTCCAATAGCTCGTAGACACATCTTCTAATCTCCTTAGGAATTCCTAATTCAATAGCTTGATAGAGCTCTATTAATGTACTTGAATACATTTTAGAAAAAGCACATCTGTAATAATTGAGACTAATATCAGTTGTAAGCCCATCAATGAGGATTAATTTTTTCAACTCCTCATAAAACACATGGCCTAATATTGGAACTATATCATTTACAAACATAAGACCTTGTAAAAAATCATCCCCTGAGGGAGTTAATCCAATCCCTCTTCCAATCCATTGCTTTAAAGTTTTCTCTATATCTATAGTGTCCGTGCTATTAAATTTTGAACAAAGATTTTTTACATAGTCCACCCTCAAACTAGACAAATCACCAGTTGTTTCTCCAAATCCAGTCATAATATTATCATCTAAGGATTCTAGCAAAATAGTTAGATTTTCCAAGGGAATATTTTTTGATTTAGATAATAAACTATTGTCAATTATTTCTGCCTCGTTCAAATCAATTATAATTTCATTTGACTCAAATTTATTTAATCTATCATCCCATTGAAAACTATCATCACTAAGTCCTGTGAAACCCTTATCCAAACCGTATTCCAACACTACCCCCATAGGTGGAATATTAATACTTCCAAGGCCAATAAAAGAAAGTTTATCACCTAGGTTTATATTAAATCCATGACTAAATCTGCTATGGACTTTGTAAGGACCTGGGGATAGTAGTGCGTACAATTGTTTAGACACCTTAGTTGCCTTCAATAATATCTTCATACTATCCCCTCCTTTTTTATCCTTTAAATCCTAATTTTTCAGCATAGGCTAATACAGCCTTTTGGAAACATTCGATTGGTGGGTGTACTGTACCTGCCCCAATTTGTCCAAAACCTGCTATTTTATGTGCAATACCAGTGTTAATTACTGGTGTTATGCCTTTTTCAACTACTTTTCTAGCATCTATTCCTAAGCATGCTCCCTTGAAAGACCATGTAGGGATAATAAAGTTTGGATTATGGCCAATACATATCTCAGCCATTTCATTACTTGTATTAAGAGCATCGTCAAATCCGCCAGAACCGACAAATCTAGTTACTGCAGGAGCTGCTATCATAGCCATTCCGCCCACTCCAACAGTTTCAGTGATAGCACTATCTCCCATATCAGGACTTGCATCATCACTATCATAACCTGTAAAGTACAAGCCTTGAGGTGTATTTACAGGAGCTGTAAACCACTCATCACCCATACCGCTTATACGGATACCAAAGTTTTCACCATTTCTACACATAGCTGTTACTACAGTACCTTCTTCAATAATTCTAGCACCATCCATTATAGCTTTTGAACAAGCCATCATAATGTTTAGGAAGAATTGATCAGTATCAGCTAAGAACTTGATTACTTCTTTTCTTTCCTTTTCATCAATATCAAGTGATAAAATTACTGGAGTAACTTCCTTTAAAAATACAAGGGAAGCCGCTATATTTCTTTGATGGAACTCGTCTCCCATTGCAATGGCTTTTGCAATCATTGGGTTTACACTTAATCCACCTTCAAAAGTACGAAGGGCTTTACCAAGAACTGGACCAAGTACATCACGCATCCATCTTAACCTGTTGATTACTTCCTGAGAGTATGCTCCAAATCTTAATACTTGTCCTATACCTTCATTCAAAGTACAATATGCTAAGTTACCATCTGTAACATTTTTAGCTACAAATACAGGCATATTAGCGGATGTTATACCACCCATCGGTCCTACAGCATTTACATGATGACATGGTATAAAAGCTACTCCACCTGTTGATAATAGTTCACGTGCTTCTTCCTCATCCTTTGCCCAGCCTTCAAATAGGACTGCACCTACACAAGAACCTTGCATAGGGCTAGTCATATTCTCCCATTTCATTGGAGGTCCAGCATGTAATAAAACCTTCTTATCTTGTAACTCTTTAATTACTGTATGCGCTGGAACAACATCTAGAATTACTGGAACAGCAGCTACTATTTTCTGAATTACCGCTTGATTTGCTTCATCTATAGTTTTATATATCATTAGAATTCTCCTTTACTTTAATCCATAGCCTCTAAGAAATTGTAGAGCTTTGATTAATTTTATATCTCCGCCAGCTGGTGGTGTCCAATTGTATTGTACTACTTCACAATTAAAGCTTTCTAACACTTCAGCAAAGCTCTTTAACCCTATATTTATAACTTTAGGTTTATTTTCGATTAACTCTTTTATTTTCTCAGATACTTCTGGTGTAGTAACCTTCTTAACTTTTCTTGGAAGAATTTCTTTTTTCAATTCTTCATACTTATATCCAATTAGATACATTGCCATTTCAACAGCAATCTTGTTGCTTTCACAGACAATAACTCCTAAATCCTCCATTTGCTTCTTTTGTGAATCAAAGCCTTGTTTGTCTTTCTTTGTACCGCAAATAGTTGTTACGAAGAAAAGTTTTCTGTTTTCAGCCTTAGCTTTTTCTTGTAATACTTTAATGCCCTTTGATAATTCTGCAGCCATATCCTCATGGGAGCCATAACCAAGAACTAAGTCAAATAGTATAACTCCTGTTGATTTATCGTTAGCTGCTTCTTTCATATACTCAATTCTAGTAGAAGCATCTATCATTGGATGTGGTTTACCTTGAGTATATTTATCGTCTCCTAAGTCTATTACTTCATGACCTTGTGCATTTAAGATATAGCCTTCCTTTGCTTCAGAAGCAGAAGATAATTTTAGGGTATCCTTTAAAAGAATAGATGCTTCATATGCTAATGTTCCACCTGAATAATAAGCCTTAATAGTCTTATTGTCTTCTTTTTCAAATTTATCTTCATGTTCAATAACTGGATTTTCTATATTAATATCTTCATTTCTTACAAGTTTAACTGCTATTCTAGCTGCCTCATCTAGGGTATAGGCATGGTAGAAACCCTTTTCGTGTGTTTCAGGTTTTTCACCTAAGAACAAGGTTACTACTGGCTTTTCAATGCTTTCTAGTCTCTTTACAATTTTATCTCTTACTTGTTTAGCTGGTGGTTTTGATGCTATTATCATAACTTCTACACTAGGGTCTTGTTCTAAGGCATTGATTGCATCTAGCATAGTAATACCACCTATAGCTGCATTTAAGTCTCTACCACCAGTTCCTATGGCATTTGAAACTCCTTCACCAAGTCTGTCTATGATCGTTGTCAATTCTTGAATACCTGTTCCTGAAGCTCCGACAATACCAATTTTACCTTTATCCACATAGTTGGCAAAGGCTACAGGGATACCATGAATAATTCCAGTACCACAGTCTGGACCCATAACTAACAATCCCTTTTCATGGGCCTTTTCTTTAAGGCGAACTTCATCTTCTAAGGATACATTATCGCTGAACATGAATACATTTAGATTTTCATCTAATGCTCTATCAGCTTCCATTGCAGCATATGCTCCAGCGATTGAGATAACAGCAAGATTTGCATCTGGTAATTGGCTTGTAGCCTGTTCCCAGGATTTTACAGTTTTATCTTCTTTACCAGTCTTGGCTTTTGCTGATTGATTGTTTAAAAATTCATCGGTCTCTTTTGCTACTATTTCTTCAATATTTTCTAATTCAGAATCTATAACCATTACCATGTCATTTGAACTTGCAGCCATTAGTTCAGGAGTTTCCATTCCTCCTGCCTTGAAAATATCCTTATTTGCAGGAGTTCCCATCATTATGGATACCTTATTTACTCCTTCAAGAGAAGATATTTTATTTGTTAATAACATTAATACAACAGAATCTTGATAACTACCTTTTTTTACTAAGGTTCTTAACATATCTAAACCCCTTCCTATTCAGCGAATTTATTTTTATGATCGTATCTATTGTAATGAATATCATCGCTTATTAAATACTCATAAATATCATCAACTATTTGGATACCACCATTAGCTTCATATTTTTCTTTTCTCAACAAACCTCGTTCACCTGGATAATATACCTTATCATGTCCTGGTGCAGGCTTTATCTCACTTAACTCATTTAACACCTGTGACATGTTTTCCTTAAATACATTTATATCTATGAATCTTGATGGATCTATTACTATGTGAAGTTGACCAAGGTCTCTGCCCTTTGATAGATCATCATACATAGAAGATACATGTTTCCCAAATGGAACACCTAGCATAACTCCTGAAAGAACATCTACCATCATCATCAAGCCATAACCCTTAGCCCCTGAAATTGGTAATAGAGCATTAACCTTAGTAGAGTCAGTGGTTGGATCTCCATGTTCATCTACTGCCCAATCAGCTGGAATTGGTTCTTTTTTGGAACGGGCAAATAGTACTTTTCCCCAAGATTGTACAGTTGTTGCCATATCAAAAATTACTCTTCTTTCATCAGCTGTAGGAGCACCAAATGCTATTGGATTTGTTCCATAGTATGGCTCACTTCCACCCATAGGAACAGCCATTGGATCTGATTGGCATACTGATATTGCTACTAAATCATTTTTTGCAGCCATTTCAACATAGTATCCTAAAGAACCGCTATGTGAGATATTTTTAATTCCAACTACTGCAACACCAGTTTCCTTAGCCATTTTTATAGCCTCATCCATAGCATTATATGCAGCTACAAAACCATTACCATTTTCCCCGTGATACATACCACTTGCAGGACCAGTTTTCTCGAAATGGAAGTTTGGATTAGTATTTATTCCACCCTTTGCAATTCTTTCGGAATAATATTCTACACGCACTGCACCGTGGGAATGTATCCCTCTGGAATCAGCCCAAGTTAGAACTTCTGCCACTTTATCTGAATGCTCATCGGATAAACCAGCCTTAACGAATTTATTTTTCATCAATTGTTTTAAATCTTCTGCTTTAACCTTCATTTATTTGCCTCCTATAGACTTGCATCTCTATTACAATCTTTTGAATAGATATATGCAAATTCTTCATCTCTACCTACACCATAAGCACCTTGTAAAGAGTATGAGCTCATGAATATATAATCTCCTTTTTGTACTGGAACCCATTCATTATCAAGGTTGTACATTCCTTTACCTGAATAGATATATGCACCATGCTCAACAAAGTGGGTTTCAACATATCCATGACTAGCACCAGGCTTAAATGATAAAATATGGAAGTTCATATCAAATCCAAAGTTACCAGCAGCTGGAAGGAAATCTTTAAGAATAACATCTTCCATTCCTTCATATTGAATCTCTTCTAATTCATTGCTATTTCCAATTACTGTATGAGCTTCATATCCTTCAATCTTGTCATAAAGCCTTTTGTATAAAAATCCTTTAGCTGGCTTTTCTCCAGTGTTTTCGAAGTATAGTTTTTTATCAGCCGGAGTAAAGATATATCCTCCATCAGTTAATACTGCTGACTCATCATCATTCCATACCTTTACATTTCCTTCTAATATATAAAAGAAAACTTCTACCCCTTCACCACCAAATCCTAAGTGGTTCTTTCCACCTTCATTTATTGTTAGCAAATAGTCAACAAAACTTGCACCAATTCTAGGTGAAGAAAGAATGGTAATATCACAGTTATCAAATCCTAGAATTGCACTTTTTACAATCCCATCTGGTTCAATTAATGCATAATTGTTTTTCTTAATTATTGATCTATTTTGTAGTATTCCATCTCTGTAACCCATAACACCATTTAAATAACTCATTTCAAATCCTCCTTATTTTTAAGCTTGATGAAACTGCTTGCAGTTTCTACTTTCGGACATGTTCAACTCGTTACAAAATGCAAAGAGGCGTAGTTTTTTATCTCCGCCTCGATGTCCTTAACTAAGCTTCTTTAGCCACGAAATTTCTCTTGTTTGCAAATATGAATATAGTTGTACCTATAATCAATAGTGCTGCTCCAATATAGAATCCAAATTCACCTGAACCTGTTTTGTCTATTATAAAACCTGTAAATGCAGGGGCAACTATTGATGATGACATTCCAAAGAAGTTGAACATTCCTAAGGTTGTAGCAAGTTGTTTTTTATCTGCAGTATCTGATATATAGGAAATCAATACTGGGTCAACTGCCATTTTACCTAAGAATCCATATGCTAGAAGAATACCAGCTAGTAAAGTTGCATTTGGCACTAACATTGATGAAGCAATAAGAGCGAATGCTGCTAGCTCTAATCCAATGATTATCTTAGCTTTCTCATCTCTTCTCTTATCTGACTTATGAGCAAAATATAGTGCTCCTGGAACTGCTGTTACTGAAATCATAGATGTTATTACACCTATCATACC
>CAZHLF010000091.1:0-8961 GCA_964532845.1 uncultured Tissierella sp. | reverse complement strand
ACTGATTCCTTATTCCTCAAAAAAGAATTAGGGTTAAATATGAGAGGCACTCTATTAATTTCAAATAGAGTGCCTTTATGTTTCACTTATTATTTTAATGTATCAATCAAACTGAAAACCTCTGATTTTTCTGGTATATCCTTCATAGAATGTCCATCATGTATATATCTTAGAATTACATTCTTATCAACTAACATTTGAGCCGGCATTCTTCCTAGCTTAAAAATATTAACTTGCTGACCGTATAGCTTAAGGACACTATGATTCTCATCAGGTATGCCATGGAATAAAAGTTGATTTTCTTCCCAATATTTTTTAAAAGCTTCCTTGTTTTCTGGTCCAATGACCACAATTTCAGTATCATTGTTCTTAAACTTATCATAATCTTGATGCAACTGCATCATATGCCCACGGCAAAAAGGTCAAGCAAAGCCTCTATTTAGTACAATCAGTACATTGCTTTTATTTCTAAAATCAGATAGTTTAAACTTCTTTCCGTTGAACTCCTCCATTTCAAAATCAGGAGCTTCTTTATTTACTTCTACACTAGCCATATTTAACACATCCTTTTTACTTTTGTGATTCATTTATTTGAATTATTTACTACTACTTTAGAATATCATATAGTAATCGATAAAGCTCTGCAGCACCGTAATAATGTTTTCGCTCATATCTTATTTACCTCTATTAAATGATTTATAGAAGCCCTGATTCATTTAATATTTGATACAATCATATATTGTCAAATATATATTATCAAGAGATTAATTATATAAAAGTCTACAATATTAACTAAATTAGTGATGTTATTCCATAAGATTCTGTGGTAAAATTAACATACAGTAACCATATATCATCGACCAAATATGATATCGGAGGTTGCGTTTTGAAAAAACATGCTTTTCAATTTTTAATAATTGCTCTACTTATTGGATATTTGAGTTTTGGTATATTAGTTATTTCTAATACCTCATTCGGGGAAATCTTTACTAATCCTTTACATCTTGCGTTGTTATTTTTTGGATTTTTGAGTCCCTTGATTTCTTCAGTAATAGTCTATATTGTAAATAAAAGTGACTTAGGTGGACTGCCTGGTTTCTTAAATAATTTTGGTATGAAATTCTCAAATAAAAACTTTGTTTTGTTAATTTTACTTTTGGCTACACATTATGCATTTGGAATTATTTTTAATGCGGTAGGAGCCTATGGAAAAATTGTAGATTTTTTTAAATACTTACCAATTATAATAATTATAATTGGCTCGCAGGAAATTGGATGGAGAAAAATTATTCAGCCCTATTTCGAGAAAGAGAAAGGTTTTTATAAATCTATTATAATCACTGGATTATTTTGGGCTATTTGGTTCTTGCCCCTAGTGTTTATAAGAGGATTTTTAGTGAATCCAGAATTTTACACTCAGTTTGCTATTTACCTAGTTGGTTTAAGTTTTCTTCTAACTACTATTTTCAAAATTACAAAACAAGTATCCTATTCTATGATATTATCAAGTTTAATAATTTCACTAACACCTGTTATTATTTTTAAACAGGATAATATCATAATGGTAATTGCTATTTTAGAGATATTTGTTGCTAGCCTATTAAAAAATAAGGAGTTTGCTTAGTTTTGAATTAATTAAATTAGAACTGCATATTAGTATCTAAAGCTAAAAAGCAAATCCTAAAAATTTAAGGACTTGCTTTTTTTAATATTCTTTGATTTATATTACTTAGATTTCATTAAAAAATCTTAAATTGACAATATTTCACTTATTCAATAGATAATTTATGTGTTTAAGGATTATTTATTCAATGAGTGCAATTCATCTCGTTAAGTTATTATGTTTTCTTGATTAATCTTTACATTATTTATTTCATTCTCTCGTTGCTTTAAAATATCTTTAAAGAGGTTTTCAGCTTCTTTATAGTGCTCTTCAGTTAATTTCAATGCTTCACTATAGTTACCATTTTTATATGCATCTGATATTTTTTTGTGAGTCTCTATACTTTCCTTTTTCATTTCAGGACTTTTAAAATAAAAAGAGTTCCTCACAAGCATCTCATGAAGTACATTGTATTCTTTAAATAGCTTTCTCAGTCTGGAATTATTAGAAAAATCTATAAATGTTTTGTGGAAATTAAAATCATAATCATAGAACTCTTCTGTTTGAATGTTGTCTTCTTGAAGCAGAATATACTTATCCAAAATGGATGCAACCTCATCTTTGTTTGATTTCTCAGCAGATAGAATGATACCTGTCTTAATTACATGTAAAAGGATTTCATTTATCTCTAAGAAAAACTCATAGTTAAAGTCAACAACATTTGCTCCAGTATTATCAATAGATGATATAAGCCCATCTTGGTAAAGGCGATTAATTGCATCACGTATAGGTGAAGAGCTTACCCCAAACCTCTTTTGTAGTGTCCTATTTACAAGTTTACTACCAAAAGGAATTTCACTCTTTAAAATCTCTAACTTTAGAATATCATATATCTGATCACTTAAACTCTTCTTAATTAAATTCATTTCAATAGCCCTGCCCTTCTTTTTACATCATACTATTAATTATATCATCAAATATTCAATTATAAAAGAGATGGATTTCTCCACCCCTTTATTTTGATACATTTGGAATATTTATTTAGAAGGCAATACCTTTAAATAATGCCATAAAGCATAGAATGGCTGCAAATGGTACATAAATATACTTGCCTATATTGTACCAAAGATCCCCTTGTTTTTTCTTGGCACCTTTATTTATTTCATCCATTAAATCTTCCTTCTTCATAATCCAGAACCATGAAGCTGCACCAATTGTAGCTCCTATTGGTATAATATAAATTGATACTAAATCCATCCAAGGTCCCCATTTATAAATAGGTTCCATAAATACTCCAATTCCAAAGCAAATTACTGCAAGTATTACCAACATAGGAATACGTTTTAGTTTAGGGAATTTGTTCATTAATGATTCTCCTACTACCTCAAACATATTCTGTAATGATGATACCCCCCCAAATACTACAGCAGTAAAAAGTATTATTGCAAACAATCTACCAAAAGGCATGTTTTGAAGTATTTTCGGTAATGTCACGAATAATAATCCAGGACCTCCACCAACATCCATTCAATAAGCAAAGCAAGCTGGAATAATTACCATTGCTGCTGTCATAGCTGCAATTAGGTCAAATATTGCAGTCCACTTAGCCCCATCAACTATATCTTCATCATCTGAAAGATATGCCCCATATACAATCATACCACTACCAGTTACTGATAAGGAGAAGAATGCTTGCCCCATAGCCCAAATCCAAGTCATTGGATCCTTTAAATATTCCCATCTTGGTGTAAACATGAACTTATATCCTTCTATAGCTCCTGGTAAAAATGCTACACGAATTGCTAGTATAACAAATAGAAGGAAGAATAAAGGCATCATAACTTTATTTGATTTTTCTATACTGTCAGCACCTAATAATAGCGTTGCTAATGTTCCCACTACAACTATTAAGTGATAAGGTATAACTGAAAACTCTGTAAGAGCAAAGGAATCAAACCAAGTATTAGTATCTACTGACATTAGACTACCTGTAACTGATTGGCCCCACCCTTTAAGTACATAAGAAATTATTACTGCATATCCGATTGCGATACACATAGAACCTGCAAGTGGTAACCAGCCAACTAATTTCCCGAGCCCAGGCGAGAAGCTTTTTTCCCAAGCCTTTTCATAGGCACCTACAGTACCTGTCTTTGCTCTTCTACCAATGGCATACTCAGCTGAAAGTCCTACATAACTAAAAATACCAACAAATATTAAATAAGCTACTAAAAATGCGCCTCCACCATTGCTACCCATTTTATATGGGAATCCCCATACGTTTGCCATGCCTACTGCAGAGCCAACACAAGCCAAAATAAATCCCCATTTAGACTTAAACTTGCCATTACCTTGTGATTTTGTATCCATTTATTATCCTCCCCCAGAATTTTCTACTTTATAATAGGAGTCATTATAAAGCGTTTTCCCTGCATTTAATACTTCACTCTACATATCCTGTTGAATCAGAATATGTAGAGTTTCATTATTCTAAATGATTTGTTGGATACTGAATTATTTGTTAATTTCTTCGAATCTAGCTGTAAAGAATCTTAGTTGTTTTGGTTCATAAACGAATTTTAATCCCTTAATATCTTCTTTATGTTTAAATAATTTAATTACTGAGTCAGCAACCAAATCCATGTGTCTATATGTGTAAACTCTTCTTGGAATTGTAAGTCTAACTGTTTCTAACTTAGGTCTATGGTTTTCACCAGTATTCTTATCACGACCAGCTGATATTATTCCTCTTTCCATAGATCTGACACCTGCTTCTAGATATAGATTTGCAGCTAATGATTGAGCAGGGAATTCATCTTGAGTTAAGTGTGGACAGAATCTTCTTGCATCTAAGAATACTGCATGACCACCAACAGGCTCAACTATTGGTATTCCAGCTTCTTTAAGTCTATCCCCTAAATATCTTACTTGTAAAACTCTATGTTGAATATATTCAAATTGAAGTGATTCTTTTAGACCTATTGCAAATGCTTCCATATCTCTACCAGTCATTCCACCATATGATGGCATACCTTCGAATACTACTACTAATTCTCTAGCTGCTAATAATAGATCTTCATCTCTTAAAGCTAAGAATCCACCCATATTTACAATACCGTCTTTTTTACCACTCATTGTAGCTCCATCAGCATAGGAGAACATTTCACGAACAATTTCTGCAATGGATTTGTCTTGGTATCCAGCTTCTTGTTCTTTTATAAAGTATGCGTTTTCAGCAAATCTTGTACAGTCAAAGAATACTTTTATTCCATGTTTATTAGTTAATTCTCTAACAGCCTTCATATTACCCATTGATACTGGTTGACCACCTGCTAAGTTTACAGTAACAGCTAAACATACATAGGCAATATTTTCAGCACCCTTTTCTTCAATCAGCTTTTCTAATTTCTTAATATCTATATCACCTTTGAAAGGAATATCTAATCCAGCATCATGTGCTTCATCTCTAATAATATCAACGAAAATTCCACCATTAGCTTCTTGATGATATCTAGTTGTAGTAAAGTACATGTTACCAGGTACAAATTGTCCTGGCTTTATAGCGATTCTTGAAAGAATATTTTCAGCTCCACGACCTTGGTGAGTAGGTATTAAATATGGAAATCCAAAAACTTCTTCTACTGTTTTTTCAAGATGCTTAAAGTTCTTACTTCCTGCGTAAGCTTCATCACCTTTCATAAGGCCAGCCCATTGATCATCACTCATTGCATTAGTTCCACTGTCTGTAAGTAAGTCAATATAACAATCTTCTGAATCAATTAAGAAAGTATTGTATCCTGCTTTTTTAATTACTTCTTCTCTTTGTTCTCTGTTAATCATCTTAACTACTTCTACACTCTTAATTCTAAATGGTTCTGCTGGATAATTTCTCATGTCCATCTTAAATCCCCCTTAATATTTTCTAATATTTTAACTCATCATGCATTATGCATGATGCATCATCGACCATTTACATCTTATATCTTTGCTTAATAATTGTCAATAGGAAAACGTCATCTTTTTTTATTTTTTAGTTGTTTTTTTCTTCATTCCTGCCTTGATGTTATTATTCTTGATTTAAACGTTGATGAAACAGCTTGCAGGAATCTCAAGTTCGACTGCACGGTGGTGAGTTATTATTATGCAAAAAATAAACCCTAAGATGTAGAAAATAAAGTCTACATCCTAGGGTTTTTCTAAAAAGACCAAGATCAATATATAATATTAAGCATATCATTAAGATACCCTGTTTTTACGAATGTGTTTTTGAGTCTCTGATCCACTTATTAATATGTTTCAACAAATAATTCAAAATGACTTGTTGCATGTGCGCAGGCTGGACATAACTCAGGAGCACCTTTGCCATTGTGTACATATCCACAGTTTCCACATTTCCATGAAACTTGTTCATCTTTTACAAATACCTTACCTGTTTCTATATTACTTGCTAACTTATTAAATCTTATTTCATGAGCTTCTTCTGCCTTTGCTATACTTCTAAAGACCTCAGCGATTTCAGCAAATCCTTCCTCTTCTGCAATATCTGCAAATTCTGGATACATATCTGCCCACTCTTCATTTTCTCCTTTAGCAGCAGCTATTAAATTATCTAAAGTTTTTTTCTGTGCTACAGGAAAGCTTGCTTCAATTTCAATATCTGTAGGTAACATATCATTAAAGCCCGCAAGTAAGAATTTATAAAATCTCTTTGCATGTTCTTTTTCATTGTCTGCTGTTTCAATGAATATATTTCTAATTTGCTTAAAGCCTTCTTTATCAGCTATTGAAGCATAATAAGTATATCTGTTCCTAGCTTGTGATTCACCAGCAAATGCCTTCATTAAATTTACAGCAGTTTTTGTACCTTTTAATTCCATGAATAATTCCCCCATTTCTTAATCTAGCTATATAATATTGTAGTTTAAACATACATTATCAAGTATAGCATAAATTCAAATTAAAGAGCTAAATTTAAAATAGTTTTCCATTTAGGCACACAATACTAGGCTTCTTTAACAAAATAATATAGAGTTTTTACTGATACTCCAGTTGCCCCCTTTGGTAAATACCCCTTATCATCAGATAAAAATGAGGTTCCCGCTATATCTAAATGAACCCAAGGCTTGTTATCAACAAATTCTCCTAGGAATAATCCAGCAGTTATAGCTCCACCAAGGCGTCCACCAGAATTTTTAATATCAGCAAAATGACTCTTAAATTGCTCCTTGTATTCATCATTATTAGGTAATTCCCAAATATATTCTCCAGCAAGTTCTGAAGCTTCATTTATTTCATTCATTAATGACTCATAATTAGTAATAGCACCAGTATTTATATTTCCCAATGCAACAACGCATGCCCCGGTAAGAGTAGCTAAATCTACAATTTTATCAGCTTTAACAACAGTTGCAGCATACCATAATGCATCAGCAAGTGTAACTCTACCTTCTGCATCAGTGCTTACTATTTCTATAGTCTTACCTGACATTGAGTTAATAATATCTCCATTCTTATAAGCCCCACCAGAGATCATGTTTTCACATGCAGCAACAATGGCAACTACATTTTTATTTAGCTTAGCCTTTGCAATAGATAGCATTGCTCCTATAACAGAAGCACTTCCTGCCATATCAGAATGCATGCTGCCCATGCTATCCCCTGGCTTTAAATCGTAGCCACCTGAATCATAGGTTAAGCCTTTGCCCACAAGGGCAATTTTCTTATCAGATGATGGATCCCCTTTATAACTCATAACGATAAGTTGAGGTTCCTTGCTTGAGCCTTCTGCTACGGCTAAAAATGCTTCCATCCCTAACTTCTTTATTTCATCTTTTCCATATATATCAACTTGAACATCATAATCCTTAAGTTTATCTTTAGCAGCATGAGCTAGTGTTTCAGGATACATATTTATTGCTGGTTCATTGACTAAATTACGTGTCAAGAATATACCATCTATTAATAATTTAACCTCATCAATTGCTTTTTCAACCTTTTGTCTTTTTTCATCTAACACTTCAAGATATACTTCTTTAAGTGTTAAAGCATCCTTCTTTTCACTTTTATATTTTTCAAAGCTATATTCTGATTGAAGTAATCCTTCAGCAATAGAAGCATTAGTCCTCTTGTAGCATAATCCTTCAAATTTTGGTATTGTAAGCCCAATGCTTTCAACCTTATTCTTATTTAGTTCCTTACCAAGCTTAAAGAAAGCTTTTCTTAAAACATTAAAATCAAGTTTTTTTATTTCACCAAGGCCTAATAATACAACCTTGTCATCCTTGTAGGATATGCTTGAATAAACCTCACCTTCATTAGCTTTAAAAATCTCTTTTTCCTTAACATAGCTAAAAAGTTCATTGTATTCATTTAAATCTTCTGTATCCTTAAAAACTAACAAAACCTTTACTTCTCCACCTTTTTCAAAATTAAATTTCAATTTTTAGCCCCCTTTTTATTATATAACTTTATTGTATCAAATAAGATGTATCAATTCATGAAATTATTTAAAGTTCCCAGCACAAATACTCTCTTTTATTAAAACTTAAATTTCGGGCAAATGTATTCACATAACTAAAGTATTAGAATTCAAATATAGAGTAATAATAATATTAAATCTAATGCGGGGTGAAATAATGAATAAGACTGTATTAATAATAGGTTCTGGAATAGGTGGTTTAGCAACCGCTGTAAGATTACTAAGTCAAGGTTATAAGGTTAAAATTTATGAAAAAGAAAAAACTATAGGTGGAGTAACAAATCAATTAGTTCATCACCCATTTACCTTTGATTTAACAGCTTCAATTCTAATGAATAGAGAAATCTATGAAGAAGTTTTTAATGATATAAATCTAGATTATAAGAATTACATTGAATTTATAAAAATTGATCCAACCTATCGTAGTTTTTATCCAGATGGAACCCATTATGATTTTATTAGGGATCAAGTGTCTTTAGTGAAAACTCTAGAATCAATTTCTAAAGAAGATGCTGTTGGATATATGAAGTTTTTATCAGAGGTCTATGAGAGGTATACTATTGCAAATGAGCACTTCTTACAAAAGTCCTTTGAAAATCCTATAGACTTCTTTAAGCCATCAACCTTAGTAAATGCTCTAAAAACAAAGTCATTTTCTACATCTTATGGATTAATTTCAGAATATATTAAGGATGAAAGACTACAAAAGTTCTTATGCTATCAGTCATTATATGTTGGGGTGTCTCCCTATGAAGGCCCTAGTATCTATACATTAGTTCCTGTAATGTCTCAGCTATATGGTCTATGGCATTTAAAAGGTGGAATGTATTCCTATGTCAAAGCCTTAGAAAAGGTCATTTATGAGCTGGGGGGAGTAATT
>CAZHLF010000090.1:3166-8997 GCA_964532845.1 uncultured Tissierella sp. | reverse complement strand
AGATAATCCACCAAGAACTGCAACTAGTAGCAGTGATGGAAGAGCGGCGAGCTGGTTTAGAGAGAAAATCACAGTAGGTGCAGGAATTAATAGTAGCAGTGGATTAATATTAAAGCTTTCTTTAACACCAGTTAATATTCCTTCAATAATAGTTAAATCCATGGCACCACCTGCTGCATGTTGTATTCCTAATATGTAATAAAGTACTGTTGAAATAACTAATGCTGGTAAACCAAGCTTCATGAGATGTGCTATAAGTTCATAAAGATCAGAGCCTGTTACAGCAGATGCTAAGTTTGTAGTATCTGAAAGTGGTGACATACTGTCTCCAAAATATGCTCCTGAAATAATAGCTCCTGCTAAAATTGGAGCTGGAAATCCCATGCCTAAGCCTGTAGCTATTAAAGCCAATCCTACAGTCGCTATGGATGTAAAGGAAGTGCCTGTAGCTATTGCAACTATGGCTGTGATTATGCAAGCTGCAGGTAAAAATATACTAGGGCTAATAATTTTCATACTATAATAGATAAGTGCAGGTATAATACCACCTTGAATCCAACTTCCCATAATAGCTCCTATTACTATCATTATAAATAGTGCAGGAAGAGCTCTTGAAACACCTTGAACTAGACTGTTTTGCAGCTCTTTCCAAGTAACCCCTTGATATTTTCCAATAATTGCAGCAGCAACTATTCCTGAAATTATTGGGATATTCATCCCGGCTTTCCACTTAATTACTGATAATAATCCAAATACTATTATTGTAATTATAGGAATTAGTGATAGATGTAGTGATAAACTTTTTTTCATATAATACCTCCCGACTTGCTTATTTACATAACAGCGCTAAAGCGAAATATATTCCCTAATTTTATCATCATAGATAGGATAAAGCTAGTCTTATTTTAGGATATTTTCAATTTCTAGCTATAAATCGATAAATCCGGTATATATTGATAAGATTTATGTTTTTAAGTATAATGAGAATAAGTGGACCACCTCATTGCAATTTCATAAAAGCTTAAATGAGGTTGAGATGTTACAAATATAGTTTGGAGGGATATCATGGATAGAATAAAAGTGTCAAGATTAGTTAAACCTCAAGAATTAAATCATCATGGAACCTTGTTTGCTGGAAGAATGTCTGAATGGTTTGTGGAAAATTGCTTTATTTGTGCGGCAAAGGCAACGGGAAGACCGGAAAACATAGTATGTATAAATATTCATGGACTTACATTTAAAAATCCGGCTCATAACGGGGACATAGTTGATATAGAAAGCATGGTTGCTAGGGTAGGTAGAACTAGTTTCACGGTATATGGGAAGATAACTGTTGGCAACTCAGAAAAAAATACTTGTGAAGGATTTATAACCTTTGCCTTTGTTGATGAAAATAATAAGCCAATCCCTCATAATATAAAACTAGATGAAACGTCTGATGAAAATGAAAGGAAAATTAGAGAAGATGCTCTTAGGCAGTTCAATAATCAAATTAATTTAAAATAATTACACTTAAAGATCATTGTAGAATTCTATAATGATCTTTTTTGTTATTCTAAATATATAGATACTTTTATGGGTAAATAAATCATATATTACAGCATATTTCTATGAAGCATCTTTAGCAATCCGAGGAGGGATATAATGACTAAGGATTTCGAATTAAAACCAGAAGAACTTACAAGTTTATGCAATTTAGATGAATTATCCTTTGAAACAACAGCTGATCTTAAACCTCTAAAAGGGATAATAGGTCAAAAAAGAGGTGTAGATGCCTTAAGCTTTGGACTTAAGATTAAGAAAAATGGATACAACATCTATGTAACTGGTGTTGGTGGAACAGGACGGAGTACATTTACCAACTCAATTGCTGAAGAATTTGCTAAAAAACAGCCTGTTCCAAATGATTGGATATATGTTTATAATTTTAAGAAGAAGGACTCTCCTAGAGCAGTAAGCATGAAACCTGGAGATGGCAAGAAATTCAAAGAAGAGGTGGAGGGAGTTGTAGAAAACCTAAAGGTTTTAATTCCTGATGCATTTAAAGGAATGGAATATGAATCCAGAAGAGGGGATTTAATAAGAATTACTAATCAAAAGAAAACTGATATTCTAAAGCAGTTAAATGAGAAATCAGCTGAATATGGATTTGTTTATACTCCCACAGAACAAGGTTTATTATCTATTCCTACTAAGGAAAATAGACCGATGAATGAAGAGGAATTTAGTGAACTTACAATTGAAGAACGAGAAGACATGATGTCCAGGTACAATGAGCTTCAGCTTATAACATTTGAGGATTTCAACAAGTTAAGAACAGTAGATGAGGATCTTATACAAAGCTTTAAAGATCTTGATAAAAAGGTAGCCTGGGATATTGTAAAATATGATATGGATAAAATACGAGAAAACTACAAGGACAATGAAGATGCATTAGAATATCTAAAGGAAATGGAAGAAGATATCCTAGAAAATATCGATAAGTTTAAGAGAAAAAGCCAAGCAAAAAACTTCACTCTATTTGATTTACCAAGTGATATGGATGGTAATTTCTTTATTAGATATAATGTAAATTTGTTTATCGATAATAGCAATCTACAATATGCCCCTATTATCAATGAGTCAAATCCCATTTACCATAATTTAATGGGCTCTATTGAGTATAAGAGTCAAATGGGAGTTTTGGCTACTGATTTTACTCAGATAAAACCTGGCTCACTTCACTTTGCAAATGGGGGATACTTGATTTTTCAGATGAAGGAAATCCTGAATAATCCTATATCTTGGGAAATGTTAAAACGCGCGTTAAAAACTAATGAGATTAATATAGAGAATCAAAATAAATTAATGGGGCTGGCTATTACATCCAGTTTAAAGCCTGAGCCAATTCCTCTTGATATCAAGGTGATAATAATAGGTGATGAATATACCTACAATGTTCTTTATGCTTATGATGATGATTTTAAGAAGCTATTTAAGGTTATGGCAGATTTTGACGTGGAAATGGATAAATCTACTCCAAATATTATGTTGATGGCTGAATTTATGGCAAATCATTGTGAGGAAAACAATCAAAGGCACTTCGACAAGAAGGCCGTCGGCAGAATTGTGGAATTTAGCTCAAGAATTACTCAAGATCAACACAAGTTAAGCACACAGTTTAATAAGATAGTAGAAATAATGTATGAGGCTGATCTCTGGGCTGAGGAGGAAGGGACTGAGTTTATATCTGAGAAACATATTCAAAAGGCCATAGAAGAGAAGATTTACCGCTCAAACAAATATGAAGAAAAGCTAAATGAGATGTTCCAGGATGGGACCATTTTAATGGACCTGAAAGGTGAAGAAATAGGTCAAATAAATGGTTTGGCAGTTATGGGAACAGGAGACTATAGTTTTGGAAAACCTAGTAGAATTACTGCTTCTGTCTATAGTGGCGAAGAGGGAGTTATAAATATTGAAAGAGAAGCAAATCAAAGTGGCCGTAGCCATGACAAAGGAGTTCTTATCTTAAGTGGATATTTGGGACAGAATTATGCTGTTAATAAACCTTTAGGAATAACAGTTAGTATTGGATTTGAACAAAACTATTCCATGATTGATGGAGATAGTGCATCCAGTACAGAGCTATATGCAATCTTGTCTTCCATGGCTAGGATTCCAATAAAGCAAAATATTGCAGTTACAGGCTCAGTAAATCAAAAGGGTGAAATCCAACCTATTGGAGGAGTTAATGAAAAGATAGAGGGCTTTTATGAAGTATGTAAAATAAATGGCTTAACTGGAACACAAGGTGTAATGATTCCTAGAAGGAATGTAAAAAATCTTGTGCTTAAAAGTGAGGTTATAGAAGCAATTAAATTAGGAAAATTTCATGTTTATGCAATAGAGCATATTCATGAGGGAATAAAGATTCTGACAGGCTATGAATTAGGTGAAATGAATGATCTTGGGGAGTACCCAGAAGGAACACTGAATTATAATATTATGGAGAACTTAAGTAAAATGCAGGTTTCTGAGGCTAAATCTTAAGTATTGACATCGTTTTCAGATTGTGATAAACTTGTCTCAATTGAATAGAATCTTTTAAATAAGTTAATGAATGACCTTCATTAATAGAAATTTATAAGATCAAGAAAGGCGAGACACTCGCTTTTTCTTGGTCTTTTTTTGTACTCAAAAAGGATTATTTACAGGTGAATTGAAAAATCATACATTATCTATTTTAGCTTAAAATAAAATTATACGAGGAGTGGTATTATGAATAATAAACCAATTGGAATTTTTGACTCTGGTGTAGGTGGACTAACTGTAGCTCGAGAAGTAGTAAGATGCCTTCCAGATGAAGAGATTATTTATTTTGGAGATAATGGAAGAAATCCATATGGAGTTAGACCTAGAGAGGAAATAGTTCATTTTTGTGAGCAAATTACTAGATTTCTCTTAACACACGATGTTAAAGCTATTGTAATTGCATGCAATACTGCTACTATAGCTGCATTAGATGATTTGGTAAAACGTTTTGATGTGCCTATATTTGGTGTTGTAGGGCCTGGAGTTGACTCAGTAATTGAGACAACTAAGAACAAAAGAGTTGGTTTAATAGCAACAGAAAGTTCTGTAAACAGTGGGAGCTATCAAAGATTAATAAAAGGAAGAGATGGAGAAATAGAGGTTTTTGGTAAAGGATGTCCATTATTGGTTACTATTGCTGAAGAATGTCTATTCGATACAAGAATTTCATATGAAGCTTGTAAATATTACTTACAAGATATTATCAAAGAGAACGTAGATACTCTTGTACTTGGTTGCACTCATTTTCCACTACATAGAAAAAATATTGAAGAGGTAGTTGGTCAGGGGGTAAAAATAGTAGATCCAGCTTTTAAAACGGTGGAAAAACTAGAAGACTTTTTAAACAAGAACAACCTAAGAAGAGAAGAAGGTCTTGATACACATCATAAAATATATGTTAGCGGTAAGACTGAGAAGTTCAAGGAACTAGCTGACTGTGTTTTAATGGGGGATTATAAGGTGGAAAAGATAAATATTGAACTCTACTAATTGCAAATCTCTAATTCAGGTGATAAACTAAGTTTAGAATCTTAATATATAGAGATAGGTGAGCTAAATGATTTATCCAAAGAATTCAGTACTAATTACAGGACAAGCAAGGCCAATTAAAGAGGATGTAATAAATAATGTTTTTCAAACTTTGTCATTAGGACTAGTTATTGATAGAGACAGTGATATAATTATTGATGCCAACATAACAGCTGTTATGGATGTTACAAGAAATTTCATCAGAGACATACTCATAGGCAAAAATTTTGTAACAGAATTTGAAGATATTAATAATGAGATTCGGGATAGATTTCATGGACTAATTCAAAAGCCACTTATTGTTTCCTTAAAGGATGCAAGAAACAGATATCGAATGATATTACTAAAGTAAGTGTTTTTAGAAAATTGCTAAATCTTTGAAAAAATTTAAAAATTGTACTTGACTTTGAATTTAAAACTGAATATAATTACTTTTAATTACAAAATGCATTGAGAAAGAGAAAGATATCAAAAGTGATTTAAGAGAGCTAGTGGTTGGTGAGAACTGGCATCATGTGATATGTAATACTAGCTTTCTGGCATCCTGGTTGAGAAATATAATATTAGATCAGGACGGTAGCCACCGTTATATGGATACTGGATGTAAGTCCGGAAAGAGGCAAGATGCAAATTAGGGTGGTACCACGAAATAATACCTTCGTCCCTATAAGTTTTTATAAACTTATAGAGACGGAGGTTTTTTTTATTATGACCTAACCCGATTTATA
>CAZHLF010000090.1:0-3156 GCA_964532845.1 uncultured Tissierella sp. | reverse complement strand
TTTTTCTACAAATCGATGGTAGGTCAAACGCAACGAACACCAAATATATGCGAGAGAAGCGAGTAAATATATTTGAGTTGTGAGACTGCGAAATGAACTAACCCGATAGAAAATTTAAGCAGTTCTTTAATTTAAAACTTTAATAATATACAGGGATTTCGCTTTGCATCAGCGAATTATGAATTGATCAGGAGGTAATTAAATGTCAAAAATGATTAGTTTTTTCGATACAACCTTAAGAGATGGTGAACAGTCTCCAGGTTGCAGCATGAATATGAAAGAGAAGCTTTTGTTAGCTAAACAGCTAGAAAAGATGGGCGTTGATGTTATAGAGGCTGGATTTGCAGCATCCTCCCAAGGAGATTTTCAATCGGTTCAAATGATTGCAAATGAAATAAAGAATTCCACCGTTGCTGTACTTGCAAGAACTGTAAAAGATGATATAGATAAAGCCTGGGATGCAGTAAAGGGTGCTAAAAAGCCAAGAATTCACACATTTATTGCAACTTCAGATATACATATGGAATATAAGCTTCGAATGAGTCCTGAAGAGGTAATAAAAAGAGCTGAAGAAATGGTAAGATATGCTTCAAGCCTTTGCCCGGAGGTAGAGTTCTCTGCTGAGGATGCAACCAGAAGCAATCCTGATTTCTTAGCCAAGATTTTTGATGCAACAATCCAAGCTGGAGCTAAGATTATCAATATTCCAGATACCGTAGGCTACACTACACCAGATGAATTCTACAACTTCATAATGGAAGTAAGAAAAAAATCCCTCTATCTGGATGATGTTCAAATTTCAGTTCATTGTCATAATGACTTAGGACTAGCTGTAGCAAATACTTTAGCTGCAGCAAGAGCTGGAGCAACTCAGTTTGAATGCACAGTAAATGGAATAGGTGAAAGAGCAGGGAACGCTGCATTAGAAGAGCTTGCTATGATAATAAATGTTAGAAATGATAGCTATGGATTTACATCCAATATAAATACAAAAGAAATAACAAAGACCAGCAATCTATTAACCAGTATAACAGGAGTTAATGTGCAGCCTAATAAGGCTATTGTAGGGGCTAATGCATTTGCACACGAGTCAGGAATACATCAACATGGAATGCTTAAGAACAGAGAAACCTATGAAATTATGACACCTGAATCCGTTGGTTTAACCGTGAATAAAATGGTTTTAGGAAAACATTCAGGTAGACATGCATTTAAAGATAGAGTAGATTCTATGGGATTTGAGTTAAGTAGTGAAGAACTGGATAAAGCTTTTGATGAGTTTAAAAAATTGGCAGATAAGAAGAAACAAGTATTTGATAAAGATATAGAAGCTATTTTAACCAACAGAGAAACAACTGAGGAAGATAAGTACAAGCTAGTGAGATTCGTAATAAACAGTGGAAACACCATTAGCACAACAGCATCAGTTCTTTTAAATAAGGATGGAGTAGATGTAGAAGGAATAGCCGTTGCTGGAGGTCCTGTAGATGCAGCTTTTAGTGCAATTGATAAATGTTTGGATATTGAAGTTGAGCTAGCTGATTATTCCATTCAGTCAGTAACAGAAGGAACCGATGCACTAGGCTACTCTATAGTTAAACTAAAATATGGAGATCATCATTATTCAGGAAAAGGCATGAGCATTAACATAGTGGAAGCAAGTATTAGAGCATATATAAATGCAGTAAACAGTATTTTTTAGATTCTAAGTATCAATTAGGTACAAAATATTAGTGATTAAAATTCCTTCTCCCTCTAAAATTTGACTGAACTAGTATTTTTTCTTTGTTCTTGGCATGATTAACAAGCTGAATAGAGGGTCTATCTAACAAGGGTGTTAATCATTAACCAAGACCTGCATAAAAAACAAAGTTCAGTTACCAAATTTTTTCGAAGTCGAGATAATTTTAACCCCAAATATTTTTACTTAAGTTCGATTTAATAGTTGTGAATTCAAATAAAGGAGGAATATTAAATGGGTATGACCATGACACAAAAGATTCTAGCGGCACATGCAGGACTTGATATAGTAGAGGCTGGGCAATTTATTGAAGCAAAATTGGATATGGTACTGGGAAATGATATTACTGGTCCAGTTGCCATTAAGGAATTTTATAAAATGGGTGGAGAAAAGGTCTTTCATAAGGACAAAGTAGCCCTTGTTCCAGACCACTTTACACCTAATAAGGACATAAAGTCAGCTGAACAATGTAAATGCCTTAGAGAATTTGCATATAGTCAAGAGGTTACCAATTATTTTGAAATCGGTGAAATGGGTATAGAGCATGCACTTCTTCCAGAAAAAGGATTAGTAGTAGCAGGAGATGTGGTAATTGGAGCAGATTCTCATACATGTACTTATGGAGCTTTAGGAGCTTTTTCTACAGGGGTTGGATCTACTGATATGGCAGCAGGAATGGCAATTGGAGAAGCTTGGTTTAAGGTTCCTTCCGCTATTAAGTTTAATCTAATTGGAAAGCCTTCCAAATGGGTCAGCGGTAAAGATGTAATTCTTCACATAATAGGTAAAATTGGTGTTGATGGTGCTAGATATAAATCTATGGAGTTTGTTGGAGAAGGTGTTAAAAATCTTTCTATGGATGACAGATTTACAATTTCCAACATGGCTATAGAAGCTGGTGCAAAAAATGGAATATTTCCTGTTGACCAATCGACAATAGATTATATAAAGGGTCATTCGACTAAGGAATTTAAGGTGTATGAAGCAGACGAGGATGCCCTTTATGATGAGGAATATACCATAGATTTATCTACTCTAAGACCTACTGTTTCCTTCCCACATCTTCCTGAAAATACAAGGACAATAGATGAAGTTGGAGAAATAGAGATAGATCAGGTAGTTATAGGTTCTTGTACAAATGGTAGAATTGATGATTTAAGGGCTGCAGCGGAAGTTTTTAAAGGACAGAAGGTTAAGAGGGGCATTAGAGCAATTATATTCCCTGCAACCCAAAGTATATATCTTCAAGCCATAGAAGAAGGACTTATTAAAACTTTTATCCAAGCAGGAGCAATAGTTTCGACACCTACCTGTGGACCTTGCCTTGGAGGTCATATGGGAATACTGGCAGAAGGTGAAAGATGTGTAGCTACTACGAACAGAAACTTCGTTGGAAGAATGGGACATGTAAAATC
>CAZHLF010000089.1:1613-9006 GCA_964532845.1 uncultured Tissierella sp. | reverse complement strand
ATCAGTACTTATTGCAGTATAAAGACATGTAGCAATTTCATTATCAATTTCTATTCCTAAATCATTTATAAAATGGAATATCAACTCTCCTGTTGCTGCAGCTAGAGGATCAACTATGTTAATATCACCAAAGGACGAATTGCTTACATGATGATCAATATTGATAATTTTTTCTGATTTAGTATTTATATCCTTAAATTTACCTAATCTACCTAAATCACTGCAGTCAAGTGCTATTAAGAGCTTAATCTGATCAGTATTTTTTTCTCCAATTAAATCAACCTGAGGAAGAAATAAATAATCAGATGGTACCTCGTCGGTCTTAATGATATTTATTTTCTTCCCCTGTTTCTTTAAAGCTAAGGCTAATGCTAAAACAGAACCAATACTATCTCCATCAGGACTTGTATGGGATATAAGATGGATTTCCTCATTTATTTTTATTAACTTAATAGCTTCTTCAACTACTCTATTCATCCTTTTCGTCCTTAGGCTTGTTAACTTCTTCAATTAACTTAGTCATAAGAATAGCCTGTTCAATTGATTCATCTAGACGGAAAATCGGTTCAGGTATATGTCTCATTTCAACTCTTGAACCTATTTCTTTTCTAATAAATCCTTTGGCACTATTTAAACCTAGTAGGCTATCCTCTTTTTCTTTTTCATCTCCAAGAACTGAAATATATATATAAGCAAAACTTAAATCCCTTGTAACTTCAACTCTTGTAACAGATGTCATAGAATTTATTCTTGGATCATTTAATCTGTTAAATATTAAATCAGATACTACTTTTCTTATTTCTTCAGAGATTCTTTGTACTCTTTTATTATTCATAATAACACCTCTATATGTTTTCTACCTCTTTAAGAATATATGACTCTATGGTATCTCCTTCTTTTAGATCATTGTAATTATCAAGTCCCATACCTGCTTCATATCCAGTTTGAACTTCCTTTGCATCATCTTTAAACCTCTTTAGGGATGAACATGAACCATCATAAACAACTACATCGTTTCTTAATAGTCTTATCTTGGAGTTTCTTGCGATTTTTCCGCTTAGTACATATATACCGGCAATAGAGTTACCATTTGGCAATCTAAATGTTTGTCTGATTTGAGCTCTTCCTTGAACTTCTTCAACGATTTTTGGAGCATGCATACCTTTAACAGCTGCCTGTATATCTTCTATAGCTTCATATATAACTCTATATGTTCTTATATCTACTTCTTCACTTTTTGCAACATCTATAGCATTTAAGTTCGGTCTAACATTAAAACCTATAACTATAGCATTTGAAGCTGAAGCTAGTATAACATCACTTTCAGTAATACCACCTACACCCATGTGAATTATATTTATTCTAACTTCTTCTGTATCTAATTTTTCCAAGGAGCTTGCAAGAGCTTCGATGGAGCCTCTGCCGTCTCCCTTAATTACCAGGTTAAGGTCTTTTATTTCACCTTGTTTTATTCTTTCAAACAAGTCATCCAAAGATACCTTATTAGATACTATCATGGATTCTCTGATCTGATTCTTTTTGGCATCAGCAATACTTCTTGCTTTTTTCTCATCTTCTACTGCAAATAAAAGGTCTCCTGATTTAGGAACTTCTGATAGTCCCAAAATAAGAACTGGAATTGACGGTCCTGCTTTCTTAACCTTTTTACCCTTGTCATCGCACATGGCTCTTATTCTACCACTAGATGTTCCAGTTACTACCATATCTCCAACTTTTAAAGTACCTTTTTGAACCAAAACTGTAGCTACTGGGCCTCTACCCTTATCTAGTTGAGCTTCAACTATTGTTCCGATAGCTTCTCTGTTTGGATTTGCTTTTAGTTCTTGCATTTCAGCTACAAGTAGAATCATTTCTAGGATATCTTCTATACCTATCATTTGCTTAGCTGATACAGGAACTGTAATAGTATCTCCACCCCAGTCTTCAGGTACTAATCCATTTTCTGCAAGTTCTTGTTTAATTCTATCTAAATCAGCGGTTGGTTTATCTATTTTATTAATTGCTACGATTATCGGAACCTTTGCTGCCTTTGAATGGGCTATAGCCTCTATTGTTTGTGGCATTACACCATCATCTGCAGCTACAACTAGAACTGATATATCTGTAACTTGAGCTCCTCTGGCTCTCATGGCTGTAAATGCCTCATGGCCTGGAGTATCTAAAAATACAATTTTCTTACCATTAATATTAACTGTTGATGCACCAATGTGTTGGGTAATTCCACCAGCTTCTCCCCTTGTTACATTAGTATGTCTTATTGCATCTAGTAAAGATGTCTTTCCATGGTCTACGTGACCCATTACTGTTACTACAGGTGGTCTATATTGTAAGTCCTTTGGATCATCTTCATAATCTAGTTCAAATTCATCTTCTTCCTCTTGAGGTTGAATAACATTAACTGAAAATCCGAACTCATCAGCAACTATTGCTGCTACTTCAGCATCAATAGCTTGGTTTTGAGTAGCCATTACTCCTAGACCAATTAGTTTTGATATTATTTGAGATGCGTTAACACCTAATTTTTCAGCTAAATCTCTTACTACTATGTTGTTTTCTATATCTATTATAAGACCATCTCCCTTTATTTGAGGCTCATTTTTAATTGTAGCCTGGTGTATATTCTTCTGTTTTGATTTTTTCTTATTTCCTCTTTTTTTATGCTCTGTATTTTCTACTTCTGCGATTTCTTCTGCTTGGATAACTTCCTCAACTTCTTCTTTTACTTCTTTATTTACTTCTTCTTTTACTACTTCTTTTGCATTTTCAGTTAACAACTCTTTAATTAGCTCTGCTTCTTCATTTCCGATTGAGCTCATATGACTTTTAACAACTATGTCAAGCTCCTCTATTTTTTCCATAAGTTCCTTACTTGTTATGTTTAATTCTTTAGCTAGTTCAAATACTCTAACCTTCGTCATACATACACCCCCTGTTATATTTAGGTGATCATTTTTCTATGACCTCTTTTAACCTATTATAAATTTCATCAGTTATCTCAATTTCAAGTGCACGTGCAATTTTCTTAGTTTTATATGCTAATTCAAAACATTCCATACTTGGGCAAATATATGCACCACGTCCATTTGCTTTTCCTGATAAATCAACACTTACCTCATTTTGATTGTTTTTAACAATCCTTAGTAATTCCTTCTTAGGCTTATTTTGTCCACAAGCAATACATTTTCTCAAAGGTACTTTTTTAGCTTTCAAAGTATCACTCCTCTCCCATTGCTTTATATTGGCTTTCAGATTTAATATCTATCTTCCAATTTGTAAGCTTAGCTGCAAGGCGAGCATTTTGTCCTTCCTTACCTATTGCCAATGACAATTGATAATCAGGTACTACCACTAAAGCAGATTTTTCCTTTTCGTTTATGTTAACCTTAACTACCTTGGAAGGACTTAGACTATTTGCTATAAATTCAGCTATATCCTTGCTCCAAATTACTATGTCAATTTTTTCATTATTTAATTCATCTACTATAGCCTTTACTCTACTTCCTTTAAATCCTACACAAGCTCCTAATGGATCTACTTCAGGATCTTTTGAGTAAACAGCTATCTTAGTTCTTGAACCAGCTTCTCTCGAGATAGAGAAAATCTCAACAATACCTTCATTTATTTCAGGAACTTCTAGTTCAAAAAGACGTTTAACCAGTGACGTATGAGCTCTGGATAATACTATTTGTGGACCCTTTGTAGTTTTCTTAACTTCTAAAATCACAAGTTTAAGTCTATCTCCCTGATGATATTCTTCACCTTCAATTTGCTCTGCAGGTGGTAATATACCCTCAGTTTTTCCCAAGTCGATATAGACATTATTCTTTGCAATACGTTGAATTTGTCCAGTAATTATTTCATTTTCTCTATTGATAAATTCATCAAAAATAACATCTCTTTCTGCATCTTTAATTCTTTGAATAACTACCTGTTTTGCAGTTTGAGCTGCTATACGACCAAAATCCTTAGGTGTTATTTCAATTTTTATCAAATCGCCAATTTCATAATTTGCATTTCTTTTCTTGGCTTCTTCAAGTGTAATCTCCAGATATTCATTTTCAACATTTTCTACTACATCCTTAGTAGCAAAAACTTTAACTGCTCCTGTTTCTCTATCCATTTCTACAAGTACATTTTGTGCAGAACTAAAATTCTTCTTATAGCTTGAAATCAAAGCAGATTCCAATGCATCAAATATTATTTCCTTAGAAATACCCTTCTCCTTCTCTATCTCATGAAGGGCATCTATAAACTCTCCATTCATTAATTAAACCTCCTTAAAATTTTAAAGCTAATCTTATTTGTGATACTGAATCTCTTGGAATATTCAACGTATTATTTTTTTCATCAACAATATTTATAAAATCTCCATCAAAACTCTCTAATATTCCTTCATATTGCCTTTTGTTGTCCAATGCAGCATATAGATTAATTTCTATTTCTCTACCAATATTTCTTTTTAAATCTTTGTCATTTTTCAATGGTCTGTCTAAACCTGGAGATGATACTTCTAAGTAGTATTGCATTTTTATTGGATCTTTTACATCTAGCTTTTCGCTTAACAACTCACTCATTGCTTGACAGTCATCTAGAGATATACCACCTTCTTTGTGAATATATACTCTTAAATAATAACTTCCAAATTCTTTAATAAATTCTACATCAACTAACTCGTAATTTAAACTAGCAGCTATTGGCTCGCATATTGAAATCAATTCTTTTATTAAGTCTTTTTTACTCATATTACACCTCCAAAGTTCATCCATTTACTATATTCCTACAAAATTGGCCTTACTAAAAAAATCAAGAGTGGGTAACCCCACTCTTTGCCAGAAATTCCTTATCATTGTCTAAAATATTATACCATAGAATGTGTTGAAAATCAAATGCTAAATAGGCTTATTTGATTGCTTTCAGCCAAATTATTAAGACACCCATGGTTTCTTAAAGCTTCAACGACAGATTTGTTTGCCTTACCCCTGTTAATTAAGTCTTCAACAGAAATAAATGCCTGAATCTCTCTTTCTTCTACTATCTTTCTAGCTGCATTTTCTCCAATGCCTTCCAAGCCTTTAAGTGGCGGGATTAATCCATTTTCACCTATAAGAAAAAGATCACTATGGGACTTGTAAAGGTCAACTCTTTCAAATTTTAAACCTCTGGCATACATTTCAAGTGCTACTTCAAGAACTGTATATAATCCTTTTTCCTTCGCAGTACTATTATTTCCCAAATTATCTATTTCAGTCATCCTATTTAGTATTGCCTCTTTACCACTTAAAATTAGTTCACCATCAAAATCAGCAGCTTTAGTTGTAAAGTAAGTTGCATAAAAAGCTTCAGGATAATGTACCTTATAATAAGCAATCCTAAATGAAATCATAACATAGGCTGCAGCATGGGCTTTCGGGAACATGTATTTAATCTTTTGGCACGATTCAATATACCATTCTGGAAGGTTATATTCCCTCATTATGGCTTCTTCTTCAGGTTTTAAGCCCTTTCCTTTACGGACCTTCTCCATTATGAAGAAGGATTGTTTTTTGTCTACTCCTGCATTGATTAGTCCAAGCATTATATCCTCTCTGGTGGAAATAACCTTGGATAAAGGAGCTATGTCATTTTTAACCAACTCTTGAGCATTGTTAATCCAAACATCTGTACCATGTGAAAGTCCGGATATACGCACTAATTCTGAAAATTTACTTGGTTGGGTCTCCACAAGCATCTGTCTAACAAACTTAGTACCAAATTCAGGAATACCTAGTGTCCCTACAGGACAATTGATATCCTTAGGTGTTATTCCCAGAGCTTTGGGGCTCGTGAACAAACTCATGGTCTCCTTGTCATCCATTGGAATATCAAAGGAGTTGGTCTTGGTTATATCCTCTAACATCTTAATTATTGTTGGTGTATCGTGACCAAGAATATCAAGTTTTAGTATTCTACCACTTATGGAGTGATAATCAAAATGGGTGATGATTACTCCAGATTTTTTATCATCTGCTGGATACTGAATAGGAGTAAAGTCATGTATATCCTTATATGATGGAACTACCATTACACCACCAGGATGCTGGCCAGTGGTTCTTTTAATTCCTGTAACTCCCTTGATAAGTCTATTGATTTCAGCTGGGTTTAAGTTTTCTTCTCTTTCGTCAAAGTACTTCTTTACATAGCCATAGGCGGTTTTTTCCGCCAAGGTTCCTATGGTTCCAGCTCTAAATACATAACCTTCACCAAATAGCTCTTCGGTATATTTATGAGCATTTGGTTGATACTCCCCTGCAAAGTTAAGGTCAATATCAGGTTCTTTGTCACCTTCAAATCCTAAGAAAACCTCAAATGGTATATCATGACCATCTTTATGAAGTCTATGACCACATTTTGGGCAGTCCTTATCCTCCATGTCAGCACCGGATGCTATGGAACCATCTTCAAAGAATTCACTGAATTTACAAGCGGGACATACATAATGTGGAACCAGTGGATTTACTTCTGTTATTCCACTCATGGTTGCTGCAAAGGAGGAGCCAACAGAACCTCTTGAGCCTACCATATATCCATCTTCATTTGACTTCCATACCAGCTTTTGAGCTATAATATACATAACTGCATAACCGTTTTTAATAATTGAATTTAATTCTCTATCCAATCTCTTCTTAACTATATCTGGCATAGGATTTCCATATACTTCATGGGCTTTGTCATAGCAAATATTCTTTAACTCATCATCAGCACCTTCAATTATTGGGGCATAGGTGCCATCAGGTATAGGTATAATCTCTTCAACTAAGTCAGCTATATAATTAGTATTAGTAATTACTACTTCCTTTGCCGCTTCACTTCCTAGGTATGAAAACTCCTTAAGCATTTCATCAGTTGTTTTAAAATATAGAGGTGGTTGTATATCTGCATCTGAGAATCTTTGACCAGCTGTTAGAATCCTTCTATATACTTCATCCTCAGGTTCCATAAAATGTACATCACCTGTTGCTACTACTGGTTTATTATATCTTTTCCCCAATTCATATATTCTCTTATTAATGGCTTGTAGCTCTAAATCGTCTTTTACTAGTCCGTTTCTAATTAAATGCTGGTTGTTACCTATTGGTTGAATCTCAAGATAGTCATAGAAATTTACTATATCTCTAATTTCATTAAAGCTCTTATTTCTTAATATCGCCTTATATAGTTCCCCTGCTTCACATGCTGTTCCAATAATTAGCCCTTCTCTATTGGCCTCTACTAATGATTTAGGAAGTCTTGGGCGTCTATAGAAATAGTTCATATGAGACTGGGAGATCAACTTATAAAGATTCTTTAATCCTACATAATCTTTAGCCAATATGATGACATGATATGAATCTCC
>CAZHLF010000089.1:0-1603 GCA_964532845.1 uncultured Tissierella sp. | reverse complement strand
CTGCTCTAAAGTTGTAATATTTTTATCATTTAATATCTTAAATGTTTTAATCATTATTTCAGCAGTAGCAGTTGCATCATCTACAGCTCTATGATGATTTAAAAGGCTTACATCTAAGTGTTTTGCAACAATATTTAACTTATGGCTTTTAAGTCCAGTAAATACCGCTCTTGAAAGTTCAAGAGTATCCAGAACTGGATTATTAAAAGTAATATTATAAGCCTTCAATTTCTCTCTAATAAAACCAATATCAAAACTCGCATTATGTGCAACTAAAATGCTATCTTTAAAGAACTCTTTAAATCTTTTGATTACTGACTCAATGGTTGGCATACCTGCAACCATTTCATTTGTAATTCCAGTTAATTCAGTAATCTTTGGAGGAATAGGAATTTGTGGATTTACCAATTGACTAAAGGTTTCTACTACCTGTCCATTTTTCACTCTTACTGCTCCTATTTCAGTAATCATGTCATTCTTAGAAGAAAGACCTGTGGTCTCTAAGTCGAAGACAACAAAATCATCCGGGTCTACTACTTCCTTAAGATTTGTTATGATTTCCTTCCGGTCATTTATTATATATCCTTCTACACCATAAATGACTTTGATTCCTTGACCTCTACTAACTTCCATAGCCTCTGGAAAAGCTTGGACAACTCCATGGTCAGTTATGGCAATTGCCTTATGTCCCCAGTCTTTAGCTCTATTTATAAGTTTCTTAACACTTGTAACACCATCCATAGCACTCATTTGAGTATGAAGATGCAGTTCAACTCTTTTTTCTTCTGCCTTATCCTGCCTTATTTCTTTTACTAGCTTAATAAGGGAACGAAGCATAATATTTATAGATTTAGAATAGGTATCAAATACTACATCTCCTTCAAGAAGACAATAAGTATCCTCAACAACATTATTTAGAAACTCTTCACTTTTATCTTCCATAAGAAATGCTTTTACTGTAATTGAATCCGTACCATCAGATATATTAAATGTCACTAAGGTTCTATTACCTTTTATGGCTCTAGTCTCAAGTTGAAAAATGCTTCCTTTAACTACAGCAACTCCAGTCTGTAAATTTATATCCTTAATTGGAATCGGTTCTTCTTTAATTGATTTACCAATAGAGAAATTTTTCCCTTGGATTTGTTTTGATGATTTCTTCTCGACGGGAGTGTTTTGAAGGACTTCCTTAGATATTTTTCTTTCCTCAATTTCCTGTTCTTCTAAAAAGCTTTCATCTAAAGAATTTTCAATTTCAACATATTCTAACCTGACATTTTTATTTAATTTATTTCGAACAATTTGAGATATCCCAGTTTTTAAACCATTTCTATCAACAGAAAAGAAGGCCATTTGATTAGGGAGAGTCATTAAGAGATAATCATCTTTCTCATCCCAAATAACTTCCTTAAGCCATGTCCCACTTGAAGGTATTTTCTTAATTATTAAACGGTTAATATATTGGATAATGCTATTTAAATCCATTACAATATTATCATTTGATAAATGTATCTTAATTTTAAAGGATTGGAATAAGGATAAGAACATTTCCTCAATATCATTAATTATCTCATCCATAATATATATTGATGATTCAATATAT
>CAZHLF010000088.1:0-9075 GCA_964532845.1 uncultured Tissierella sp. | reverse complement strand
ACAGTAAAATTCTAATTGAAAGAGCTATTGGGAGAAGAATATGCAAAGAATGTGGCGCCACATATCACGTGAAATTCAATCAACCTAAGATTGAAGGGGTTTGCGACAATGATAATGCACCATTATTCCAAAGGGATGATGATGTTGAAGAAACTGTAGCAACTCGTATCTCTGTATATCAAAACCAAACTCAGCCGTTAATTGAATATTATACTCAAAGGGGATTAATACTCAATATCGACGGAATTAGACCTATTGATGAAATATTCCAAGAAATAGTTGAAGCATTAGGAAAGTAAAGGTACAGCTTTGTAACCCCAAAAAGAGGTGATACATTGGATTTAACTAATAAGTTGGAAATAGGGCAAGTTGTTAAGTCGAGAGCTGGCCGTGATAATGGTAAGATTTTTTTAATACTGGATATAATAGATGAGCAATTTGTTCTTGTTGTAGACGGTGATTTAAGAAAGCTTGATAAACCGAAAAAAAAGAAAGTTAAGCATCTATTCATTTACAAAAGTGTTATTCCAGAGTTTAAGGATAGACTTACAAGTAAAGAAAAGATCAATGATGCGTATGTAAGAAGTGTTTTAGTACCCTTTAACGAGAGTAACTAAATCCGTTTGAACAGGAGGTTCGATTACCGAATGGCTAAAGATGATGTAATAGAAGTCGAAGGCAAAGTTGTTGATGCTTTACCAAACGCGATATTTAAAGTAAGGCTCGAGAATGGTCATGAGATTTTAGCCCATATCTCTGGGAAGCTACGAATGAACTATATAAGAATACTTCCAGGAGATAAAGTAACCGTTGAACTATCGCCCTACGATTTAACTAAAGGCAGAATAACCTGGCGAAACAAGTAGCATAGGAGGGATTAGTAATGAAGATTAGACCATCAGTTAAGAAGATGTGTGAAAAATGCAAGGTAATTAAGAGACATGGACGAGTAATGGTTATCTGTGAAAATCCGAAACATAAACAAAAACAAGGCTAATGATATAGATAGTGTTATAAGATTTAGGAGGTGTAGACTTAATGGCTAGAATAGCAGGCGTAGACTTACCAAGAGATAAGAGAGTTGAAGTTGGTTTAACTTATATATATGGTATAGGTAGACCAAGATCAAATGAAATCCTTGAAAAAGCTGGTGTAGATAAAGATACTAGGGTTAAGGATTTAACTGAAGCTGAAGTAGCAAACCTTAGAGCTGCAATCGACACTTATCACGTTGAAGGTGATTTAAGAAGAGAGATCGCTTTAAATATAAAGAGATTAAGAGAAATCAACTGTTATAGAGGAATCAGACACAGAAGAGGACTTCCAGTAAGAGGACAAAGGACGAAAACTAATGCAAGAACTAGAAAAGGTCCTAGAAGATTGGTTTCAAAGAAGAAGTAGGTAAAGGAGGGAAACTAAATGGTAGCTAAAAAAGGCAAAGCGACTCGTGTAAAAAGAAGAGAGCGTAAAAATATAGAAAGAGGTCAAGCACACATCTCCTCAACTTTTAACAACACTATGGTTACATTGACTGACTTACAGGGAAATGTACTTTCATGGGCAAGTGCTGGACAATTAGGATTTAGAGGATCAAGAAAATCTACTCCTTATGCAGCACAACAAGCAGCTGAAGAAGCAGCTAAAAAAGCTATGGAGCATGGACTTAAAAGTGTAGAGGTATTTGTTAAAGGACCTGGTTCAGGTAGAGAAGCTGCAATCAGATCACTTCAAGCAACAGGTCTTGAAGTAAACATGATTAAGGACGTTACCCCAATTCCACATAACGGATGTAGACCACCAAAGCGTAGAAGAGTTTAATAGGAGGTGCAATAGATGGCAAGATATACAGGACCAGATTGTAGATTGTGCCGTAGAGAAGGCCAAAAGCTTTTTCTTAAGGGAGACAGATGCTATACAGATAAATGTGCTATAGCTAAGAGAAACTTCGCCCCAGGACAACACGGACAATCAAGAAAGAAAGTAACAGAATATGGAATGCAGTTAAGAGAAAAACAAAAAGTTCGTAGATTCTACGGAATAAGCGAATCTCAAATGTTTAAATACTATAACATGGCTGATAAAATGAAGGGAATTACAGGTGAGAACCTACTAAGACTTCTTGAATCAAGACTAGATAACGTAGTATACAGAATGGGATTAGCAGCATCAAGAGCAGAGGCTAGACAATTAGTTGTTCATGGTCACTTCACTTTAAATGGTGCTAAAGCTGATATACCTTCACTTTTGACAACTGTTGGAGATGTTATTCAGGTTAAAGAGAAAAGCAGGAGTACTGATAAATTCAAATCATTAGTGGAAAATCACAATGGAAATACTGTATCATGGTTGAATGTTGATTTAGAACAGTTAAAGGGTACAATCGTAGCTGAATCATCTAGAGAAGATATAGATATACCAGTTGAAGAACACTTAATAGTTGAGTTATATTCTAAATAATAGATAAATCAGTTGCCCTCATCCTTTAATAACCAAAATGTCAAGGAGGGTAGTATTAATGATAGAAATTGAAAAACCAAGAATTGAGATCTTAGAGTTAAGTGAAGATAATAGTTACGGTAAATTTGTTGTAGAACCTTTAGAGAGAGGTTATGGAACAACTCTTGGTAATTCCTTAAGAAGAGTACTGCTGTCTTCATTACCAGGAGCTGCAGTTTCTTCAATTAAAATCCAAGGCGTACTACATGAGTTTTCCACTGTTCCTGGAGTTCTAGAGGACGTTCCTGAGATAATATTAAATATCAAAGGTATTGCTGCTAGAATGTACTCAGAGGAACCTGTATCACTATTAATAGATGTAGAAGGACCTCAGGAAGTTACTGCAGGAGATATAATTACTGGACTTGACGTTGAAATAGTTAACAAGGATCATCACATAGCAACAGTTAATGAAGATGGAAGACTCTACATTGAACTTGAACTTGTAAGAGGTAGAGGCTATGTGGTTTCTGAAAAGAATAAAAGAGAAGGTCAACCTGTTGGAGTTATTCCAATAGATTCTTCCTTCACACCTGTTAGCAAAGTAAATTATCACGTTGAAAATACAAGAGTTGGAAATATTACCGACTATGACAAATTAGTTCTTGAGGTTTGGACCAATGGAACAATGGATGCAGATGAGGCGACTTCATTAGGAGCAAAAATACTTACAGAACATTTAAATCTTTTTATTGGTCTGACTGAACATGTAAGCAATGTAGAAATACTTGTTCAAAAAGAAGAAGATAAGAAGGAGAAGGTTCTTGAGATGACAGTTGAAGAGCTTGACTTATCTGTAAGAAGCTATAATTGCTTAAAGAGAGCAGCTATCAACACTGTTGAAGAGTTGACCCAGAAGTCAGAAGAAGAAATGATGAAAGTAAGAAATCTTGGCAAAAAATCCCTTGAGGAAGTAGAAAGAAAACTTGCTGAATTAGGATTAGGCCTTAGAAAAAGCGATGAGTAATCAGGTTTTAAGGAGGGATAAATGTGACAACATTAAGAAAGCTTGGTCGCCCTACAGATCATAGAAATGCTATGTTGAGAAATCTAGTTACATCCTTGTTAAGAAGCGGAAAGATCGAAACTACAGTAATAAGAGCTAAAGAAACTAAGAGAATGGCTGAAAAAATGATTACTTTAGCAAAAAGAGGAGATCTTCACGCAAGAAGACAAGTATTAGCTTATGTATATGATGAAGACGTAGTAACAAAATTATTTGAAGAAATTGGCCCTAAGTATGCTGAAAGAAACGGTGGATATACAAGGGTACTAAAAGTTGGTCCTCGTCGTGGAGACGGCGCAGAGATTGCAATATTAGAATTAGTTTAAATGGTAGGGGATTAAGTTTAAAGGCTTAGTCCCTTGTTTTTATTGCATAGCAATAAAAACAGTGAATAACTAATAGTGAATAGTGAATAGTTTAAAATCATTCAGTTATTCACTATTCACTATTCACTAATGTTGAAAAACGCTTTTCCTTGTGTTATAGTAGGTTATGTAAATAAAATAATCTGAGGTACTAAAATGAACGATGAAGTAATGATAAAACTTGATAAAGTAACATATGAATATAAGTCATATATAGATGACAGCATACAGAAAGCTGTTAATAATGTTAGTCTTGATATAAGAAAAGGTGAATTTTTGTGCATACTTGGACATAATGGTTCTGGAAAATCTACTATGGCTAAGATGATGAATGGTCTTTTGATGCCCTCATCAGGTGAAGTAATAGTATTGGGCATAAATACCAAGGATGAAGAAAAAATCTGGGACATTCGATCTAAGGCTGGTATGGTATTTCAAAACCCTGATAATCAAATCGTTGCAACAATAGTTGAAGAGGATGTAGCCTTTGGTCCTGAGAACTTGGGAGTGCCTTCATTGGAGATAAGAAAAAGGGTTGATGATGCTTTGGCTCTTGTAGAGATGAGTGATTACAAAAAACATGCTCCCCATTTGTTATCTGGAGGTCAGAAGCAGAGAGTAGCCATAGCTGGAATTTTAGCCATGAAACCTGAGTGTATAATATTTGACGAGCCCACAGCAATGCTGGATCCAAATGGTAGATTAGAAGTAATGGAAACTATAAAGAAGCTTAATAAAGAAGAAGGTAAAACAGTTATTTTAATAACCCACTACATGGAAGAAACTGTAGAGGCTGATAGAATAGTAGTTATGAATCAAGGAGAGATTGCCCTGCAAGGGACACCTAGAGAAGTTTTTGTACAGGTAGAAAAGATAAAAGAACTAGGGCTTGATGTTCCTCAAGTTACAGAACTTGCATATGAGTTAAATAAAGAGGGTATTAATATTAAATCTGACGTATTGAATGTTGAGGAGCTGGTTGATTTACTATGATAATTGATATTAAGGAACTAAATTATATATATAATCCTAATACTCCATTTGAGAAAAAGGCCCTAGATAACATCAACATTCAAATCAATGAAGGAGATTTTATTGGCTTGATTGGCCATACTGGATCAGGTAAATCTACCTTTGTACAACATTTAAACGGGTTAATGAAACCTACAAGTGGAACAATAGTAATTGATGAAGTAGATATTACACAAAAAGGTGCTTCCTTAAGACCGGTAAGACAAAAAGTCGGTTTGGTGTTTCAATATCCTGAACATCAGCTCTTTGAAGAGACTGTATATAAGGATATTGCTTTTGGTCCTAAAAATCTGGGACTAAAGGATGAAGAAGTTGATGAAAGAGTAAAAAATGCAATGGAGTTAGTTGGTCTAGACTATGAATTATTAAAAGATAGGTCACCATTTGAATTAAGTGGGGGTCAAAAAAGACGTGTTGCTATAGCTGGAGTTATAGCTATGAAGCCAAAAGTATTGGTTCTTGATGAACCAACAGCAGGACTTGATCCATATGGTAGAGATGAAATACTTGATGAAATCAAAAAGCTCTATTTAAAAGAAGGAATAACTATTATACTAGTTTCCCATAGCATGGAGGATGTTGCAAGACTTGTAAACAGAATACTGGTAATGGATAAGGGAAAAGTAGTTATGGATGGTACAACCAGGGATATATTCAAAAAAGCCGATGAGCTTGAAAAAATTGGGTTGGGTATTCCTCAGATAACAAAATTTATGAGAACTTTTAAAGAAAATGGTAATGAAGTAAATGATGATATTTTGACAGTTGAAGAAGCTAAGGAAGAAATTTTGAAGTATTTAAGGAGAAATAATAATGCTTAAGGATATTACAATTGGACAATATTTTCCTGGGGAATCTATCGTCCATAAATTAGACCCAAGAATAAAAATTCTAATAATAGGCCTTTTTATCTCTTCACTTTTTTTCATAGATAGTTTCTTTCCATATATATTAATAGTATTGTTTATAGGAACCGTAATCAAGGTAGCAGACTTGCCCTTAAAGTTTATAGTAAAAGGCCTAAGGCCTCTGGTGTTTATAATCTTGATTACTCTGGCTATAAATGTTTTTATGACTAAAGGTGAGGTGTTATTTTATATAGGACCTCTTACAGTAACTAAAGAAGGTCTTAGTACAGCAGTATTTATGGCATTGAGATTGATATTTTTAATAACAGGAACATCCCTATTAACCCTAACAACATCGCCAATAGCTTTAACTGATGGCATTGAAAAGCTATTGTCACCTTTTAGTAAATTTGGATTACCAGCACATGAATTAGCTATGATGATGACTATTGCATTAAGATTTATTCCTACTTTGCTTGAAGAAACGGATAAAATTATGAAGGCTCAAATGGCAAGAGGAGCAGATTTCGAATCAGGAAATATATTAAACCGTGCTAAAAACCTGGTACCACTTCTAGTACCTCTTTTTATAAATGCTTTTAGAAGAGCAGATGAGCTCGCAACTGCCATGGAAGCGAGATGCTATAGAGGTGGAAAGAACAGAACTAGATTAAATGAACTAAGGTTAAAGAAAAGTGATATGGTAATTATGACATCTATGGTTCTTTACTTTGGTCTAATAATCTCTACCAGATATATTATGTAATCATGAAGAATATAAAGCTTGTAATTGAATATGATGGCACAAACTATTCGGGATGGCAGAACCAGGAGAATGCCATTACAGTTCAAGAAGTATTAGAAAAGAAAATAAAGGAACTTACCTTAGAAACCGTTAGATTAATAGGTTCTGGTAGAACAGATAGTGGAGTTCACGCCAAAGGGCAGGTTGCAAATTTCTTTACTAGTTCAACAATACCTGGTGAAAAATTTAAGTATGTATTGAACAATATTTTACCTGATGATATAAAAATAATGGACTCATGTGAAGTGGATCTAAACTTTCATTCACGATTTAGTGCTAAAAGAAAAAGATATAGATATGTAATATACAATAAGGATATGCCTAGCCCAATACATAGGTTATATTCTTTTCATTATAAATACCATTTGGATATAGAGAAGATGCAAGAGGCGGCAGATTACCTTATTGGTACCCATGATTTTAATAGTTTTATGAGTACAGGTGCAGTTGTTAAGGATACTATCAGGACGATTTATGAATTAAAAATTGAAAAAGAAGATGAATACATCATAATAACAACAGAAGGCAATTCATATTTAAAGTATATGGTAAGAAATATTGTAGGTGTTCTACTAAAGGTAGGGAGTGGGAGAATAGAACCTAAAGCAATACTTTCTATACTAGAATCAAAAGACAGAAATAAAGCAGGAATAACAGCACCCCCACAAGGGTTGTTTTTAGAGAAAGTATACTATTAAAAAATCTCTTGACATTGATATTTACTTGTATTAGAATATATAAGAGTGTTTAAAAAAGAGCCCGGAAACTTTTTGAGTGACACGATACACATAGGTTGAAGGAGGGAAATTAATGAAAAGCTATATGGCGAAAACAAATGAAGTTGAAAGAAAATGGTTAGTAATTGATGCTGAAAATAAAGTTTTAGGTAGATTAGCTACTGAAATAGCAACTATCCTAAGTGGAAAAAATAAACCAATATACACAAGTCATGTTGACACAGGTGATTATGTAATAGTAATCAATGCAGATAAAGTTAAATTAACAGGAAAGAAATTAGAACAAAAAACTCATTTCTATCATACAGGATATCCAGGTGGAGACAGATATGTTTCCTATGAAAAGATTATGGCAGAAAAACCAGAAATGGCAATTGAGTTAGCAGTTAAAGGTATGCTTCCAAAGAGCAGCTTAGGAAAAAGCATGATCAAGAAGCTTAAAGTTTATGCTGGAACTGAGCATGGACACGAAGCTCAAAAACCTGAAATATACGAGTTTTAGTCGAAAGGAGGACTGTAAGTGGCTATAGTACAATTTATAGGAACAGGAAGACGTAAGACTTCCATCGCAAGAGTAAGATTAGTCCCAGGTAACGGAAAAGTTACTATTAACAATAGAGATATTGATGAATTCTTCAACTATGAAACATTAAAGGTTATCGCTAAAGAACCTCTAGTAATTACTGAGACAGGTGATAAATTTGATGTTATTGTTAAAGTAGAAGGTGGCGGATTTACTGGTCAAGCTGGAGCTATCAGACATGGTATAGCAAGAGCATTAATTGAATCAGATGAAGAATTAAGACCAATACTTAAAAAAGCTGGACACTTAACAAGAGATTCAAGAATGAAGGAAAGAAAGAAATACGGTCTTAAAAAGGCTAGAAAATCTCCACAATTCTCAAAGAGATAATATATATTTATTTAAAAAACATCGGAATAGTTTCCGATGTTTTTTTGCATATCACCCCTATTATCTCATATAATTAAGGGAGGTGGGATTATGCGAATAATATATATAAGCACCAAGCTCTTATATACAATAATATTAATACTCATATTCTTGTTTGTGTGCATAGTTATATTTTATAAGGATTACTACAAGGCTAGTGAGGAAATATACTTACCTATTACTAATAGGATAATCGGCATCGACCCAGGACATGGTGGGGTAGATCCTGGGGCAGTATCCAAGACTGGAATAAAAGAAGAGGACATTAATCTTGAGATAGCTTTAAAATTGAAGAGATTTATAGAACAAAGTGGAGGAGTAGCAGTACTTACTAGATCAGAGGATAAAGGCCTTTATACTGATGAATCAGAAACCCTGAAACAGATGAAATCAGAAGATTTAAAAAATCGGAAGGCATTAATTGAAGAAAATGAATGTGAAGTGTTTCTTACTATACATTTAAACAGCTACACCAAATCCCGTTATTTTGGAGCTCAAACCTTTTATAGTAATAAGATAGCTAATAGCCAAAAGTTAGCATACATAATTCAAGATGAGTTAAAAAATGTATTGGATAAAGAAAACAAAAGATTACCAGAAAAAATTGAGGAGGTTTATCTATTAAATGAACTGAACATCCCATCTGTATTAATTGAAGCAGGGTTTCTATCAAATGATAATGAGGCAAAGCTATTAAACACCTCGGAATACCAGGAGAAAATAGCTTGGTCTATCTATGTAGGAATAATGAAGTATTTTAGCGAGATGGGGAATTTGTAACCAAGGGGGTCAGGCTTTCTTTTTTTCCTTTTTGAAAAGGAAAAAAAGAAAGCC
>CAZHLF010000087.1:0-9117 GCA_964532845.1 uncultured Tissierella sp. | reverse complement strand
TGGTGTTAGAATATAAATAGTACAAGTTAAAAGTGAATAATTCCAAAATATAAAGTATAATTAAATCAAGTGAAAGATGGAGGGATTAGTCATGAGTAAACAATTTACCAAAGAGTTTAAAGAGGATGCTGTAAGATATTATCAAGAGCATAAGGAGTTAGGTTATGAAACATGTGCGAATAATCTAGGCATAAGCAGGACTGCATTATGCACATGGGTTAAAGCAGCAAAAGCTAACGATGGTGAAGTTCCTACAAGAGGCTCTGGTAACTATCAAAGCGATGAAGCAAAAGAAAATGCCAGACTACGAAAAGAATTAAAAGATGCAAAGGATGCGCTAGAAATACTAAAAAAAGCAATCAGCATTCTGGGAGACTAACAGAGGCACTCTTCATTGAGGTATCTAAAAAAGAGGATGAACTCAATGAAGAAGGCAAACGCCGACTTAATGTTAGTGGAGTGCTGAGGATACTAGGCGTTTCAAGGAGTGGCTATAATTCTTTCAAGAATAGACTACCCTCCGATAGGGCTAAGCGAAAAGAAGAAATAAAAATCAAAATTAAAGAAATATATGAAGAATCTCACCAAAACTATGGTGCACCAAAGATTAGAGAAATTCTTACCCAGAATGGTGAAACTATAGCAGAAAAAACAGTTGGTAACTATATGCGTGAAATGGGGATAAAAGCACAATATATAAAACCATATACAGTCACAACAATAGATTCAAATTTTAGCGAAGAACTTGTTAATATATTGAATGAAGATTTTAATCCAGAAGAACCAAATGCAGTATGGTGCTCAGATATTACCTATATATGGACCTATGAAGGTTTTGTATACCTAACATGTATAATGGATCTATATTCAAGAAAAATCATATCATGGGTGCTCAGCACAACATTAGAAGCTAAGTGGGTTGTAGAGGCAATAAACAAAGCAAAAGCAGTAAGAAATATAACAAAACCATTGGTCATGCATAGTGACAGAGGAAAGCAGTACACATGTTCGATATATCAACAAGCAACAGAAGGATTTATAAATAGCTACTCAAAAAAGGCATATCCATGGGATAATGCATGTATAGAATCCTTTCATGCACTCATCAAAAGGGAGTGGCTAAATAGATTTAAAATATTAGATTATAACCATGCATATAGATTGGTATTTAGCTATATAGATGCATTTTATAATACAGTTAGGATACATAGCCATTGTGGATATTTATCTCCTAACCAGTACGAAACAAAATATAAAATTGAGTTGGAAGAATTATACAGGAAGGCCAGTTGATACTAATATAAAACTACAATCATAAATTGAAATCTATCACAAACAAGAAGGATATTAGCAACAACATAGCTTGCTTTAGATTTTGAGCCAGAGGGGATACTAGCCACCCCAACGGGGCTTGCCATTGATGAGCCAATAAGTAAATGCTACAATATCCCATCACCAAGGCAGAAATATAGCTTGCTTTGAGTTTATCGCCTTCGGGGTGATAAAGCACAAGCATTTACGTTTGGATTGTCAATGGTGGCGGTGACTGATAGAACATCTTGGGTTTTACAAAAAAGCGTTGATATAAATCTAGGAGTATCCTGGAATTAATAAAATAGTTGTAAAAAGTTCATGTTTAATTTGTACTTTTTCTTGACATAGTACCATACAATCAAAATGTTTGAGGTGATATTGTGGGTAAATTTGAAAATGCTGAAAGAATTGGAATAAGAGAAAAGGGAACAGAAAAACTATTTGCTGTATATCCAGGAAAAATTGAAGGCACTGATGAAGAGATTGATAAGAAAGTCAGAGATTGGTATTATATGCAAGGATGCTCTAACGAAGATAATCTAAGAAATGCATACGTTGATGTGCTCACTGAACAAGAAATAAAACAGTATAAATAAATGTGAAAAATATCATCCCTCTCTGCATCTGGAATATAATCCATGTAGAGAGGGATGATATTTTACTATAAAAGAAGGATTAATCAAATATTAATCGAATTACTTAATAGAAAATGTAATTAGGGGGCCTTATAATGAAGCTGACAAAAGAAGAGAAGTCCTGGATATTATATGACTGTGGTAATTCAGCATACTCCATGGCCATTACTACAGCCTTATTACCTGTAGTGTTTGGAATGTTTAAAAATGTGGAAAGCAGTATGGATCTGGGATATTTTAATACTATGGCTAGTATTGTGGTTGCTTTAATAAGTCCAGTTTTGGGAACCATAGCAGATTATAAGGACAAGAAAAAGAAATTCTTCACTTTCTTTGCCATTATGGGAATTTGTTTTACTGCTTCACTTGCACTTGTGCCGCCTTCCAGTGGTTTATGGCAATTACTTGCTATAATTTATATTTTAACTGCAATAGGCTTTTCGGGCTCCAACATATTTTATGACTCTTTTCTTGTAGATATTTCTGAAGATGAAAGAATGGACAAAGTATCTACCAGGGGTTATGCCTTTGGATATATAGCCAGTGTCATACCTTTTGGAATATGTCTTTTAATAATATTCTTAATTGGAATGGATCAGGCTATTGGTTATCAAATTGGATTCATAATCACAGCTATATGGTGGGGGCTTTTAACCCTTCCAATGATTAAAAATGTAAATCAAAAGCATTTTATAGAACCTGAGCCAAATCCAGTAAGGAGAAGCTTCAAAAGATTAGCAAATACATTTAAGAATATTAAAGAACATAAAACAGTGTTTGTATTTCTCATAGCATATTTTCTATATATAGATGGGGTTGATACTATCATAAAGATGGTTGTACCTTATGCAACTACTGTTTTGGGCAGTAATTCCCTGGATACTTTTACCCTTCTTGGGATTTTACTAATTATACAGATAATAGCCTTTCCATTTGCCATTCTTTACGGAAATCTCGCAAAGAAATATTCAACTAGAACCATGATAATAGTGGGTATAATTACTTATATAATTGCCTGTATTGCAGCATTTTTCATCACTTCAATATGGCATATATTTGGACTAGGAGCCTTGATTGGTTCTGCACAAGGTGGAATTCAGGCACTTAGCAGGTCCTATTATGCAAAGATAATTCCTAAGCAAAATTCCAATGAATTCTTTGGTTTCTACAATATTTTCGGGAAATTTGCTGCAATAATTGGTCCTGGGATAATGGCATTAACTACAGATTTAACTGGCAATGCAAAATTAAGTATTTTATCCATTATTCCCTTATTTATAATGGGATTGATTGTATTTTTAATTTTGCCAAAGGATGTTTAAGTAATATTGAAAAAGTTTAACTGTATCCGGGTTAGATCTAGGATAATTTTTTAAAGGAGAATGACGATATGAATTTTGAAGAGTTTTTGATAAGAATATCAAACCCAGCTAGAAGGGCACTTGGCAATGAAGGAATAGATGATTTTTATAAGTTAGCAGAATTGAGCAGGAAAGAACTACTATCACTTCATGGTCTGGGACCTAAATCTATACCAATAATTATAGAGTGTTTAAATCAAGTGGGACTAAAATTGAGAGAAGAGGATTAGGTAATGTAACTGTAGTAGTATTATGCCTCATATATTGACTATATATGAGGCATATATTTTTACAGTTTTTCATTATTTAATAAAGTATGGACATTTACTTTTAGTACATTAGCAAGCGCTAATAATTCAATATCTGTAACAATTCTTTGTTGATTTTCTATCTTTGAGATACTTGATCTAGTGATGTAAATAGCATGAGTCTCCAACCTTACAGAAACTTCTTCCTGTGTCAGGTTTTTCTTAAGTCTTATTTTTTTCAAAGAAGGTCCTATAATATTTCTTTCCTTAGAATCTAGTATTAGTCTCACTACATTATTCCTCCTCAGTTCCATAATAGAACATATTGTATCCTAACTTATGGGATAATATGTTCTAATGGGTAACATCCAGGAATTGTAAGGAGGTTTAGTATTGACAAATGATGATATAGCAAAAATTGAAACCGAAATTAAACTTCTACAAAGAGAATTGGACAAATTAATAAGTGAAAGTAAGGAAGATTTATCATCCAATGAAATTCTAATATTAAGTCAAAAACTAGATAAATTGATCCTTAAACATATAGAACTTATCAATGAGTAATAGCTAAGGATTTACTTGAATTGGCGCATATCATGAATAAACAACCCACTTCTTAACTTTGGCTCAAACCAAGTGGATTTTGGAGGCATTATTTTTCCTGCATCAGCTATAGACATTAAATCATCTATTGTAGTAGGATACATAGAAAATGCCACCTTCATTCCATTTAACACTCTATGTTCAAGCTCCTTTAAACCTCTTATTCCACCAATAAAATCAATTCTTTCATCAGTTCTTGGGTCATTTATACCAAGTATAGGACCTAAAATATTCTCTTGTAGAATGGATACATCAAGTCTATCTACTGGGTCTTCAGAATCAAATATTCCATCTTTAGCTACCAATTTATACCATCTATTATCTAAATACATTCCAAAAGTATGTTTCTTTTCTGGTTTATATTTTTCTTCACTTGGAATTATTTCAAATTTTTCTCGAACTTTATCCAAGAATTCACTTTCCCTTAATCCATTTAGATCTTGGACCACTCTATTATAGTCCATTATATATAAGTCCTCATCTGGAAATAAAACTGAAAGGAAATAGTTGAATTCTTCACTACCATCGTAATCAGGGTATTTCTCTCTTCTTTTCAGTCCCACCTTTACAGCAGATGCTGATCTATGATGCCCATCTGCTATATATAGATAATCTACCTTAGACAATAAAACTGAAAGCCTTTCTATTGTAGTCCAGTCATCAATAACCCAAACAGTATGGCCAATCTCATCTTCAGAGACAAAGTCATATACTGGATTATTTACTTTCATCCAATCATGGATAATTCTTTTAATATCATCATTTTTTCTATATGTCAGAAATATTGGACCTGTGTGAGCATCTGTATAATCTACGTGATTTATCCTGTCTAGTTCTTTGTCAGCCCTAGTATTCTCATGTTTCTTAATTATATTATTTAGATAATCGTCTATTGATGCACAACCAACCAGACCAGTCTGAGGGCGTCCATCCATAATCTGTTTGTATATATAAAAGTATGGGGTATTGTCTTGTACAAGATAATTATTGGTCATCATTTCTCTTAAGTTATCTCTTGCTTTCTCATAGACTATAGGAGAATGAATATCAATTTCTGGGTCCAGGTCGATTTCTGACTTATCAACATGCAAAAAAGAATAAGGGTTATTAGATGCCATTTTTCTGGCTTCGGTGCTATTCATAACATCGTATGGTAGTGCTGCAATTTCTTTTGCCAGTTCTGGAGTTGGTCTATATGCTTTAAACGGTTTAAATATGGCCATATGCTACCTCCCTAAGTTGTATTCTTTGATTATACTAACAATTTCTTCTCCAATTCTCCCTTGAGCTTCCTTGGTAGAACCTCCTATATGTGGTGTAAGGGCTATTCTATCATGTTTATATAACCTTTCATTTTTTATTGGTTCTTCTGTAAATACATCCAGGGCAGCTCCGGCTACTTTGCCAGAATCTAAGGCGTTGAGAAGAGCTTCTTCATGAACTATTCCACCTCTTGCCAAATTAATTAAAAATACGCCATTCTTCATTTTTTTAATTTCAGCTTCACCAATCAATGGTTGATTATCCTTCATTGCAGGTGTATGAATAGAGATAAAGTCTGAATCTGAAAGCAATTCATCAAAACTAACATATTTATATTCAGGATAGGAGTTTTTTTCACCACTTCTGTTTGTGTATATTACCTTCATTCCCAAGGCAAGAGCTCTTTTTGCTACCTCAAGAGAAATCCTGCCAAAACCTACTAATCCAAGAGTCTTACCAAAAAGTTCTATCCCTTCATATTCTTTTTTATTCCATTTTCCTTGTCTCATTGTTACATTTGAGATGTAGGTGAATCTTGCAAGACTAAACATTTGTCCTATGGTCAATTCAGCAACTGAAATACTACTTGCTAAAGGTGTATTTCTAACGTCTATATTGCATTCATTTGCATAATGGGCATCTATGTTGTCTATTCCAACACCAGCTCTTATTATTAGCTTAAGTCTTTTAGTCATGCTTGCACTATGAATAATTTCTCTGGTGATTTTTGTAGCTGATCGAACTACAATAACATCAACTTCCTTTACTATTTCCATTAATTCTTCTGTGGGATAGAACTTTTCTATAACTTCAAATCCTGAATTTTTCAGTTCATCTATTCCTGTCTTATCCATACCATCAGTAATGAGAATTTTTAACATAAAACACCTCCTATTATTCCAGGTGGAGAATATCATTAATATTTGCAATTAATTCTTTCACATCGTCTAGGGTATAATCACCCATGTGAGAAATTCTAAAGGTTAAATCTTTTAGAGTACCATAGCCATTGGATATGGTAGATCCTTTTTCACCAAGTTTTTTATTTAAATCAGATACGTTTATTTCTCTTGTGTTCTTAATTGTTGTAAGAGTATTTGATAGATATTTACTGTCTTCAACAAATAAATCAAAATATTTTTTTGCCCAGTTTCTAATGTACTGTGCCATTTCCTCGTGCCTTAGGTATCTATTTTCTAATCCCTCTTCAAGAATTTTATCTAGTTGGTAATCTAATGCAAACATATGGGCAGTAGAAGGGGTAGAAGGATACTGATAATCTTTTTTGTGAACAAAATCATATAACTCTACCAGGTCGAAATATAATCCTCTGTTTTCAACTTTTCTAGCAGCTTCTATAGCCCTATCAGAAACAGAACAGATAGCTAATCCAGGGGGAAGTCCTAAGCATTTTTGGCTTGAAGTAATATTTACATCAATTCCCCATTTATCAGTTTCAATTTTTGTTCCTCCCATTGAGCTTACAGAATCTACTAATAAGAGTATATCAGGATATTTATTCTTCAAAAGTAAACCAATTTCATCAAGGGGATTCATAATGCCGGTAGAGGTTTCATTATGGGTTACAGTGATTACATCATACTTACCAGTGGATAATACTTCATCCACCATATCAGCTGTTGTTGGATATCCTAATTCAGATGAAAAAAGATCAGCTGGTACATGATTGGCTATAGCCATTTTGAACCATCTATCCCCAAATGAGCCAACAGAAAATACAGCAGCTCTCTTTCCGGTGCAGGATCTGATTGCTCCTTCCATTAGACCACTACCAGAAGATGTAGATAGTATTATTGTATTTTTAGTAGAGAAGACTTCCTGTAGTTTTTTCGAAATGTTTCTTTGTAGTGGAGATGCTTCTTTGGTCCTATGACCGATTTGTGGGGTTGACATTTTTTGAAGGACATCATCGTTGACATCGATGGGACCTGGTATAAATAATTTTTTAGTCATAATCTAACCTCCAATTTTTGTATGTGTTAGTCTTTTACCCAAAAATCATATTGAAGTATCCTATATATAGTATTTAGTCTAAAAAAACAAAATTACCTTGTGATTCATTACTCTACCTAGAGCTCTTAATCTCACTTCTCAAGGTGTAAAGTCCCTAAAAAAGGGTAAAATTTAGTTGTGAGAGAGGAGTGGGGGCACATGAAAATTGCAAAAATAATAGCATGGATTGGTGTACTGGCTATGTCGATAGCTTTGTATGTAGGTTTCACCAAAGGGGACTTTTTTGCTGATGGTGCAATAATACTGGACAACCCATGGGGAATAGTATCCATGGTAGACCTTTACGTGGGGTTCACATTGTTTTCAATGTGGGTTTTTTTCAGGGAAAGAAGTTTGATAGTATCAGTTTTATGGATAATTTCAATAATGATTTTGGGATTTTTCTCGGGGAGCTTGTATGTTGCAATACATTTAAGCAAAAGCAAGGGCAACTGGAATAAATTCTTTTTAGGCTGGAGAAGTAGTTGATCACTTGAAAGAGGTGGCTTATGATGGGACTTTAAATGAAATTTCCAAAGAGATAAAGAGTGTCATAGGAGGAAAGACAATTGGAGCCATTTTTCCTCCTATTGTGTATGCTTTGGTAAACAGCTTTGCTGGACTTGCCTGGGGTGTGGCTTCAGCAGTTGCAACTGCACTTTTCATTGGGGTTAGAAGATATTTGAGAGGCGAAACTATAAAGTATGCTCTGGGTGGTTTAATAGGAGTTATTATTGCTTCAGGATTTGCATTCTTTGCTGGAAATGCAGCAAACTATTTTCTACCAAGGGTAATTACTAGCGGATTCTTATTTTTAGTTGCAATAGTATCACTAATAATTGGTAAGCCTATGGCTGCAATTGCCAGTCATCTATCAAGGGGTTGGGAAGTATCCTGGTTTATGAGAAATGATGTAAAACCTGCCTATATAGAGGTAACAATAGGGTGGGCAGTTTTATTTTTCATGAGAATGATCCTCCAGATATTACTTCTTAGAGGAGGGAATCTGATAATGATGGCATGGGCAAATACCCTTCTTGGATTTCCAGCTACTTTAGTTGTGCTTGTAGCAACCTACATTTACGGAATCTGGAGGCTTAAAAAACTTGGAGGACCTGGTATAGATGAGTACAGAGAAGGCCTTGACCCACCTTGGAGAGGACAAGTTCGGGGTTTTTAGAATTACTATGACTAAAATCAGAGTTTAGAAAACTTATTACTTTTGAAATATTTATACATTACTATTCAATTTTTAACCTATAAACTTCTTATTTCTAGTAAGGAGTTTTCTTTTTAATTCAAAGTTGTGTATTAATATGGTATACTATCTTGGTGACCATTTTTTCAATGAATGGCACTTATAGAACAGTTAAGACAAGAAAGGGGATCATACTTGAAACTAGCAATATTATTATTTGTACTTACATATGCATTACTTATTATTTTACCTTATTATAGAGCATATATAGCTTTAGCATCAGGAGCTATATATATTATATTAGGTATACTTCCTGCAGATAAGGTATTTACGGTTGTAGATTGGAATGTAATCTTAATGTTAGCAGGGACTATGGGGATTGTTTCATATTTTATTGAATCAAAAATGCCATCATTGTTGGCAGACATTATATTAGAAAAGATGCGTAATGTAAAATGGGCAATTATTTACTTGTTCCTATT
>CAZHLF010000086.1:0-9120 GCA_964532845.1 uncultured Tissierella sp. | reverse complement strand
CGACAGAGTGGACCTATTTAACCGTGAAGGTGGCATTATCAAATCGAAATACTCAAATTAAGCTTAACAATATTTTCTTCTTAAGCCTAAATTTCTCTAAATGCATCACTCTCCTTTATTTTTTTCACAGTCACCTCCATTTTAATTTTTTATTGCACTTATAATTTGGTCTTTTTAGACTAGATTTATTCTCATCAAATATTAATCAAAATGTAAGTAAAATCTAAATTTTCAAAAAAAAAAATAAAGGCATAAAGCCTTTATTAATTTTAATTGAGGAAATATTTAATTTGAATTTACTATTTCACTATCTAAATTCTTAGTTCCTACATCTTAGTTCTTATTTCTTATTTCTTAATTCTTACTTCTTACTTCTTACTTCTTACCTCTTACTTCTTAGTTCTTACATCTTACCTCTTACTTCTTACCTCTTACCTATTTATTCCCTTACTCATTTCCAACATTTCTCTTGCGTGGTTTAGTGTAGTTTCAGTCACGTGAACTCCACCAAGAAGTCTTGCCATTTCTAATATGCGTTTTTCATCATCAAGTCTTTCAATTTTTGTTATTGATTTTTGATCTCCAACATCTTTTGATATAACATAATGACTATCTGCCAATGCTGCAATTTGAGGAAGATGGGATATAGATAAAACTTGATGGTTTCTTGAGATTTTCTTGATTTTTTCTCCTACAATTTGTGCAGTTCTACCGCTAATTCCAGTATCAATTTCATCAAATATCAGGGTAGGTATTTTATCTTTATGGGCTAGAATACTTTTAAATCCAAGCATAATTCTTGACATTTCTCCACCTGAAACTATCTTTGAAAAAGGTTTTAACTCTTCACCTGGATTAGTAGAAATAAGAAATTCTATAGTATCCATACCATTAGAGGAAATCTCTTTTTTCTCCTCAAACTTTACCTTAAATAAAACATTATCCATATTTAATTCCTTAAGCTCCAAGCCTATTTTCTTTTCAAGATCCAAAGCTATATTCTTCCTTTTATCTGAAAGAAGCCTTGAATTATCCTTTAACTCCTTTTCATAGCCTTCTATGAGCTTATTTATTTTCTCTATTTCTTTCTCAAAATTGACTAATCCCTCATATTGAAGAATTATTTTATCCCTATATTCGTGGATTTTTCCAATAGTAGAACCATATTTTTTCTTTAATTTATTTATTAAATCCATTCTATCTTCTAGAAAATTAAGTCTTTCCTCATCAATATCTAAATTATCAAGATAATGAGATATTTCTATTGCTAAATCCTGTAACTCATATCTAATACTTGAAGTCCTTTTTAAAAAAGGTTCAATAGACTTATCAAAACGATATACAGTACTTATTATATTAGTCGTTCTATCAACTAGTTCTAGTATTGAACTATTTTCAAATCCAGAATTATTTAGTATTTCAACTGCTTGGGAAAGGCCTTGAATTATTTCCTTCATATTGGATAGTTTCTTAAATGAGTTTTCAATATCCTCATCATCTTTAAGTGTAAGTTTTGCTTCCTCTATTTCATCGATTTGAAACTTAAGTAGGTCCAACTCTCTTTCCCTCTCATATGAAGAAATATTCATTTCTTTTAAACGGATTTTTTCATCTTTATACTTATCATAGGTTGTCCCTATTTTACTCATTAAATCATGATGAACTTTATCTCCAAAGCTATCAATCAATATTATATGATTTGATATATTGAGAAGGGACTGATGTTCATGCTGCCCGAAGATATCTACAAGTCTTGAAGTAATACTTTGAAGAATATTTATTGTTACAGGTCTTCCATTAATTCTTGAAATGCTTGGATAATTTTTTGATATTTCTCTGGTGATAATAAGCATTTCCGTATCTTCATAACCTAGTTGTGATAAAGCGAGCTTTATATCATCATTTATAAAAAATAATGCCTCAATAATTGCTCTATCCTCACCAGTACGGATCAAATTCTTACTGGTCCTACCTCCAAGGACGACTCCCAGAGCTTCAATAATAATGGATTTACCAGAGCCTGTTTCACCTGTTAATAAATTTAAACCTTCTGTAAACTCAATTTTCAAATCATCAATTATAGCAAAGTTTTTAATGCTTAATTCTTTAAGCATATTATTCCTCCATTTAAGCTTTAATGAAATTGCTTTCGGTTACTACTTTCTGCTGGATTGAGAATCTTACTTTAGATTATTATGAGCTTCATCAACAATCTGTTGGATAAAACTCTCCTCGATACTCTTTCCCTCTTTCTTAAAATGAGCTAAAAATTCAATATTACCTGTAGCTCCTGTAACTGGTGAATATGTTAAGCCATCTATTACAAGTCCCATACCATTAGAAAAATTCAATACTTCTCTTAATACGTCTATATGAGTAGACTTTTCCCTAACTATACCCTTCTTACCAACCTTTTCTCTTCCTGCTTCAAACTGAGGCTTAATAAGGGCAACTATTTCTCCATTATCTTTCAAGATTTCCTTTGCAACTGGAAGAACTAGTCTTAAAGAAATAAAGGATACATCTATGGATATGAAATCTACACTTTCACCAATATCATCTATTTTTACGTTTCTAATATTGGTTCTTTCCATTACAACTACTCTATCATCGCTTCTAAGTTTCCAGTCAAGTTGATTATATCCAACATCTACTGCAAAAACCTTAGTAGCCCCATTTCTTAGCATACAATCTGTAAAACCACCGGTAGATGCTCCTATGTCCATTGCAACAACATCTTGAAGACTTATATGGAATATTTCTATAGCTTTTTCAAGCTTTAGTCCACCTCTACTTACATATATCAAGGGGTTGTTCTTTACTACAATTTCTTCTTCTTCATTAATCATGTCTCCTGGCTTTTGAATCTTCTCAGTGCCTATGAATACGAGACCTTCCATAATAAGTCTTTTACCTTTTTCCCTTGAATCAACAAGACCCTTCTCAAATAACAATACATCTGCTCTAATCTTTCCCATAGTTCTCCTCTTTACATTTTACGATTTATTAAGTATCCAGTAAGCTCTCTCAAGAATGTTGTGTCCCTATCCTTTAAAGTCTCCAGAGCTTCAATGGCATTCTTACTTAATTTTTCAACTTCTTTTTCAGCTTCCTCATGAGTGTGAAACTTTAAATATGTAAACTTATTAATTATATCATCTTGAGTTGAATCCAATAAATCATCTTCTATTTGAAAAGCCAAACCTAAATTTAATCCAAAAATTCTTAGGGCACTTATTTCTTGTCTATTGGCTCCTCCAATAATTGCCCCTGAGATAATAGAAGCCTGGAATAGAGCAGCAGTCTTAGCTCGATACATATAGAAAAGTCTTTCCTCATCCATATTATCAAAGGAACTCATTAAATCCATTACCTGTCCTGCTATCATTCCACTACAACCAGAATATGTACTTATTTCTTTCATAGCTCTTATAAAACGCTTAAGCTCTTCTTCTGTTTTAGAGTTTTTATATGCATGTTCATGTATTGTTTCGAAAGCCAGATTTAACAAGCCATCCCCAGCAAGTATTGCCATAGCTTCCCCAAAAACCTTATGGTTTGTAGGTTTACCACGTCTGAAGTCATCGTTATCCATACTAGGTAAATCATCATGTATCAAGGAATAAGTATGAATCATTTCAATTGCAGTTGCAAAAGGTAATACCTTCTCTAACTCATTATCAAACATTTGAAATGTTTTCAATGTCATCAAAGGTCTAAGTCTCTTGCCACCAGTAAATAAACTATATTCCATAGCATCATAAATGCTTTTATTGAATTCATCCTTCTTTTTTAAGGTTTCTTTAAGGTAATAATCAATTATACCTGTGAACCTCTCTATTTCATCAATAATATTCATCTTCTTCCTCCCTGACAAAGTCAATCTCCTTCAATTCTTCTCCCAATAGTACCTTCACTTCACCCTCTGACTTCTTAAGAATCCCACTTAAATGATTATATAGCTCCATACCTGTTTTGTATTTAGAAATGGAATCACTTAGTGTTATTTCCTCATCCTCCAGTTCATGTATTAATTCTTCAAGGATTTTTGTCGCCTCTTCATATGTAAGTTTACTTATTTCCATGAGGTGTACCTCCTTCATTTATTTCGAGTATCTTGGTTTTAATACTGCCATCCTTTAATAGAATATTAATTTCTTCTTCTACATCTATCTCATTAATATCCTTAATTATCTTTCCACTACTCTTATATAAAACCCCATAACCTTTTTCCAGGAATAGATACGGATTTAAAACACGGAGATGACCTTCAAAAATGCTTAATCTTTTCTCTTCTTTATTAAGCCTTCTATCTATAATTTCATTAAGGTTTCTATAGAGTATATCCACTTCTTGTTTCTTATCTCTCAAAATTAGGGTTGGATTATTGTATTTAAGTACTCTTTCAAACATCTTTAAGTCTGATTTATTATCTTGTAATTTTTTAAGAATAAATTTAGATAGAATACTATATTTATTTCTTAAATCATCATATAAATAGGAAATATCAGGAACTGACATTTCAGCCGCTGCAGATGGCGTAGCAGCCCTTAGATCAGCAACAAAATCAGCAATAGTAAAATCAGTTTCATGACCTACAGCAGAGATAACAGGTGTCTTTAGATTGTAAATGCATCTGGCTAATGATTCATCATTAAATGCAAATAGCTCTTCTATAGACCCACCACCTCGACCAGTAATAATAAGGTCTATTCCATCCATAGCATCTAAGTATTTAAGTCCCTTTATAATCTCATCAGCCGCTCCTGGCCCCTGTACTAAAGACGGGTAAATTAGAATTTTTGCAGGAGGGTACCTTCTTTTAATGATACTCACAATATCCTTAACCGCTGCCCCAGTAGCTGATGTAACAACACCAATTCTCCTAGGCATTGCCGGTATTTCTTTTTTATGATTCGAATCAAATAGTCCTTCTTTTTGAAGCTTATTCTTCAATTCTTCATAAGCTTTGTAAAGGTCTCCAATACCTTTCTTTTCAATACTCCTAATATAAAGTTGATAATCCCCTTCTCTTTCAAAGAGGGATATGTAACCTGAGGCGATAACTTTCATACCTTCCTCCAGCTTAAAAGGGATCTCTTCATTTTCAGATTTAAACATAACACACTTTATCTTGCTCTTGTCATCCTTTAAAGAAAAATACATATGTCCACTATAGTGATGCTTAAAATTTGATATTTCTCCTTCTACTTGTAGATTTGAAAGGATCATATCACTGGAAATCATTCTTTTAATATAGGAATTAACCTCATTTACCTTTAATGGTTTCATCTATTCACCACCTATGTCCATTTTTTATCTTTCCTAAAAATGCTGTTCCGATTCCGTTATCTGTAGATAATTCCCTTAAAGGGTAATAAATATTTAAATCCCCTCTAGTAATTGAGCTTCTTATAAATGAATTTGCCGAAACCCCACCAGTTATTAATATATCCTTAATTTCATAATTTCTAACAGTATAATCCAGCAATTTCTCAATAATTCTTCCTATAGTATGAAATAAAGTAAATATAATATCATTCTTATCATATTTACTAGAAAGGATTAGCTTTATAAAATAATTTTCAAGTCCTGATATATTACACCAACTACCATCTTTAATACTTAATGGTATACTGATGCCGATTAGCTCACCACCTTTACCATCTTTCTCCATTTTGCCTCCACAAGGAAATCCATAACCCAAATAAACCCCAATCCGGTCTATAAGTTGTCCAAAGTTAATATCAAGAGTTCCACCAATAATTTCTATTTGGAGGTTGTCTTCTTTGTTTTCTACTAGGAGTAATTCTGTGGTTCCACCAGAGATATGAAGAGAAATAAATTTGTCACTATTGATGGGATTAGTTAAAAGACCTGCACCAATATGTCCCTCTTGATGACTAAATTCTTTGAAAGGAGTATTTAACACCCTAGAAAGAATAAAAGCCTGGTTTTTTCCCACAACAAAAACAGGCATATAAGAACTATATTCATTTCTTGGTTTAGATGATACTGAAATTGTATGGATTAACTTAATATCTATACTGTTGGTAAGTTGGTCTATTAATCTTGGTAGATTATTCAAGTGTTGAAATACAGCATCTTGCTGCCTTAACCCATTTGCATTTTCTTTAACCTTAAGTATTTCTCTACTACTAAAAACAATATTGTTGTACTCATCTACTACTCCAATGGAAGTGGTATAAGCACTTGTATCCAAACCTAGAAATAATTTACTCATTTTTTTCCAAGGATCTTACCAATCCTCCCAGTACTCCATTTACGAATTTATAGCTATCTTCAGCACTATATTTTTTTACAATTTCTACAGCTTCATTGATAGATACCTGTAATGGTATATCTTTTCTATACATAATTTCGTATATAGCAACTCTTAAAGCTGCCAAATCAACCTTTGCAAGCCTATTAATACTCCAACCTTCAAGATTATCTATTATATTTTGATCAATAGTTTGGAGATTTTCTTTTATAGTCTGGAAGGATGCTTTAATATATTTAGTTTCATCTTCCTCATATTCAAAGTTGTTTATAAAAATTTCCAATGCTTCTTCAGAAAAGTCATTTGTACTTTCCATCTGAAACATTAACTTTACTGCACCTTCTCTTGCTTGTTTCCTACCCATTTTTTCCTCCTAAGGTTTGTCTAGTGTTTGTGTAGCAGATTACAAAATTACCCCCTGTAACAGAGGATAATTTCATTACTTCATTTTTGGCTCAGCCTCAGATTTTGGTTCCTTTGGTACACTGACACCTTGTATATTTACATTTATATTTAATACATTTAACCCGGTCATAGTCTCCACAGTAGACTTAACATTTTCCTGAACCTTCTTGCCAACTTCGGCAATATTTGATCCATATTCAACTACCAGATACAAATCTATGTTGGTATCATTTCCATTTACCTCTACTTTGACACCCTTTGATAAGTTTTTCATACCAAGAAGCTCTGTAATTCCTCCAGTAATTCCACCGCTCATTCCTACAACACCTTTGATTTCAGTAGCTGCAACACCAGATACAATAGCTACAACGTCATTAGAAATTCTTACTGAGCCTATATCATTCTTTTCATCTTTAATGTTATCAGTCATCCATAACACCTCCACATTTCTAAGGTTATTATACCAAAGGAAGTCATCCTTTACAATAATCTATTGTTTTTTCATTATTTTAATAGCTTCACCTTGAAATTGAGTTTCAGACTTAACTATATCTAAAATCTTCACAACATCTTGTTCAGTCAACTCATTTACTGATACTACTACTTTTATATCATTATCTGTCATAAATACCAAAGCCTCATCAAAGCCTTTAGACTTAACCAATCCTTCAATCTGAAGCTCCTTTTCTGACACATTGCCTAGTTTAATAATTTCTTCCTGGGCTTTAGTTCTAACATCATCAGTTGTCTTTTCGTTCTTTACTATATCATCTAATCTATCTACCATACCTGCTCTAAGCTTATCCCTTGAAAGTCTGTATTGTACAAAATAGTCCATTTTAGCATTTCCATCTGTATTCATAGTTTGGATCATTTCTTCGTTGGATGATGTTACTACTTCTGCCAAATTGACTTGGGAAGAATTTGAATCCACTATAGAGATATAGTCTCCATCACTTACACTAGTATACTCAGTACCTAAGTTTGTCATCTGAGCATTTTCATAGTCCTTATAATCATCGGAGGCCCTAAGTAGAGCTTGTTGTGTTAATTGATAATTTAAGTAGCCTGTGAAAACCAATAGTATCAATAACATTCCTATAATAGCTGGTCTCTTTACTTTAAACATTTTACCCCTCCTATTTACTTGAATATACCTGAACTTTATTTCCTGAAATTCCTAGAACTGTTTTAACAGCTTCATAAAGTTTTTCCAAAACAAATGGGTCTTCAGCTCCCTTTGCAACTACAATAACTCCTTTAACCGTAGGATTGATCTCCTTTAAAAGCATCATAGAATCGTTATTTCCACTGCTTATAACTTGTATATTCGTATCCTCCCGGTTTACCTCTCTTGTTCCTCCCTGAGCATCTACCTCCTTAGTAGTTTCAACAGTCTTTGTCGTATTGGAAGCTGGTACACTTTCGATTGACTCTTCCAAAGTTATCATTACGCTAACATCCTCTACACCTTCTAGTTTTTCTAGTATGGCCGAAAGCCTTTGTTCTAAATATATGCTATAATCACTTTCTAATGATACTTCTTCTATAACTCTTGAAGGAGCTTCCACAACTCCTTTTTTATCCGTAAATATACTTATCCCAATTAAAACTATGATAGATGTAAGTAATATTATGAATAAATTATTGATAAACTTTTTATTGTTCAATTCCTCAAGATGTTTTTTAATACTCTTAATTAGTTTTTCCATAATCCTCCCCCTCTTCTTTAACAGTGATATTTATCTTTTCTGTATCCATCTGAATAATATTTGATATAAGATGCAGCAAATCATCATCAACTTTAGAAACAACTATATTTGAATCTTTACCAAGTTCAATTTTCTCAACAAGGATATTGGATTTAACTTTTTCTTTACTTAGAAGAATATCTACACCTTGAATAATGAAGATATTTTCATCATCCGGAGTAGTTCTAAAGCTAATATTAGATACACTGTAGGCTGAGTTTTCTTCAATAATATCCTTAAGCTCCTTATTGAGTCTTGAAAGATATAGGTCCTTTATCTGCTCATTTCTTTTTTCTTCAATATTATCTACAGTAATTTCTTCTTTGGTAAAATTACTTACTTCCTGATCCAAATCAAAATATATATTGTTTAGATTTGTTAAAGGACTAATTACAGCAAAGATTATGATTATACCTATAATTAAGTCCACATACCTCTTCATCTTTCCTTTAGGCATTATAATGTCTATTAAGGAAATAATGACAAATAATAATGCTAATTCTCTTAACCAGTTTCCTATAAATGATTGGAATATATTATGAAGATTATATACTACACCCATTGTAGTAGCATTATCCATATTACATGGAGTAGATGGGGCAGGAACTCCTTTTACTACTACATATATAAAAAGTAAATCACTAGATAGATTTACATCTCCATTTGTTAAAGTTAACCTGC
>CAZHLF010000085.1:5567-9135 GCA_964532845.1 uncultured Tissierella sp. | reverse complement strand
CATATCTTGATTTAGTCCAACTTGATATTGTTGAAGGAGACCCTTCATTTTCCACAGGAGATTTTTTGGGATTGGTGGAAGAAGAGGATTCTCTTGATGATTTGGAAAATATTTCACAGGAATATTATGATGAAACCCTTAAATAACTTCTCTGGATTCAGAGAAGTTATTTTGAAGTAGACCGTCTTAATAAGATAAGATTTTAGTAAGAGTAAATACATAGTAAATATAGGGGGAAAAAGTTTTGTTATTATTATTACCATTTGTAATTATAGTTTTGGATCAGTTAACTAAAAACTTGTCTACGAAGTATTTATCGGGACAAGCACCGTATATTATAATACCTGAGCATTTTGAATTTAGATATGTAAAAAATTTTGGAGCAGCTTTTGGAATACTTCAAGAAAAGAGGATTTTTTTCATAATATTAACTACTCTAGTTATACTTTTCATTATCTACTTTCTTTATAAAAATTTCGCTACATTAAACTTAGTAACTAAAATTGCTATATTGATGCTTTTAGGCGGTGCTATTGGTAACTATATAGATAGGGTTAGACTTGGATTTGTAGTAGATTTTATTAGACTAAATCTAATCAAAAGCTATGATTTTCCAGTTTTTAATATAGCTGATATCTTCATAGTCTGTGGAACCATATTGATTGTTTATGTAGTTCTATTTGATAAATATGAGATAAAAGGAGTTTAATATGGGATTAATAGAATTATATGTAGATGAAGAGGATAATGAAAGATTAGATTATTATTTGTCTACAGAACTTGATGAAATCTCAAGGACTTATATTCAAAAGTTAATCAAGGAAAAATTCGTGTTAGTAAACGATGGTGTAAAAAAACCTAGCTACCTGGTTAAGGAGGGAGATGTATTAAAGGTTAATCTTCCTGAACCAAAGAAGCTTGAACTAATTCCAGAGGATATTCCACTGGATATTGTTTATGAGGATGATGATGTTGTAGTAATCAATAAACCTCAAAACCTGGTTGTTCATCCTGCCCCTGGAAACTATACAGGTACTCTTGTAAATGCCCTTCTATATCACATAGATAGTCTATCATCCATAAATGGAGTTATAAGACCTGGGATTGTTCATAGGCTTGATAAGGATACTTCAGGATTATTGATTGTTGCAAAAAACGACTTTGCTCACAAAGAATTATCAAATCAACTAAAAGATAGGAAAATTCATAGAGAATATATTGCGCTTATAAATGGGGTACTAAAAAATGATGAAGGAACTATTAATCTTCCAATAGGTAGGGACCCTAAAAATCGTTTGAAGATGGCTGTTATCTATACCAATAGCAAAGAGGCGATTACCAATTACTGGGTACTAAATAGATTTTCATCCTATACTCTTGTTAAGGTGAAGTTGGAGACGGGAAGAACTCATCAAATTAGGGTTCATTTTTCTCACCTTAAACACTCAATCGTAGGAGACCCATTGTATTCCAGTGGTAAAAATGAATTTGGTCTGGACAAACAGCTGCTTCACGCCAGAAGGTTAGGATTTATCCATCCTCGAAGTGGAGAATATATGGAGTTTGAATGTGATATTCCGGAAGGGTTTAATGGAATAATCAATAAACTAAAGAAGGTGAATAGATGAGTATAAAAGCAGTTATCATGGATGAAAAAGCAATACAAAGAGCTATAACAAGAATTGCAAATGAAATTATAGAAAGAAATAAGGGAGTTAATGACCTGGTTTTAGTTGGTATAAAAACAAGAGGAGTTCCATTTGCCAATAGAATAGCTGATAAAATATATGAAATTGAAGAGGTAAGGGTACCTGTTTATCTATTGGATATCTCCTTGTATAGAGATGACTTAAAAGAGATAAGCTATATACCTAAAGTAAATGAAGATTTTACTGGAGAAATAAATAATAAGATAGTTGTCTTGGCTGATGATGTTATATATACTGGTAGAACAGTTAGAGCAGCACTAGATGCTTTGATTAGAAAAGGAAGACCTCGTAAGGTGCAGCTTGCTGTATTGGTAGATAGAGGTCATAGGGAATTTCCAATAAGGCCTGACTATATTGGAAAAAATGTACCTACATCAAGAAACGAAATAGTTGGGGTTGAATTCGTAGAGACAGATAACATCGATGAGGTTGTAATAAAAGAGTAAAGGTAGAGGTTAATCCTCTACCTTTGTTATTTTTTGTATTTTTTCTATAGATGGGTCAATTATAAGGGTTTTAAAATTCTCGTAAATGACCATACCGGTCTTTGCATTTTTAGGCTTTTTAACATTTTTCTTAATTGTATAATCTACAGGAATATGGTTTCCGTTTTTTCCTTTGCTAAAGTAGACTGCCAAAAGAGCTGCTTCCTCAAGGGTAACTCCGGGAACTTCCTTGCCTTCAGTTTTTATAACTACATGGCTACCAGGCATATTTTGAACATGGAGCCATAAATCATCACGACTGGCCATTTTAAGTGTTAAATACTCATTTTGCTTGTTGTTTTTTCCAACAAAAATACTAAATCCATCACTTGAAATATAATGCTGAGGCTTAGACAGTTGTTCTTTTTTCTTCTTTTTTATCTTGCTATTTCCCTTTATATAACCTTCATTGATTAATTCTTCTTTTATTTCATCAAGTTCAGAAACCTTTGTTGAATTATCAATTCCTTGTAGAACATTCTCTAAATAGTCAATTTCACTTTCTGTATCAGGTATTTGCTCTAATAATAAGTTGTTTGCATTTTTAAGCTTTGAGTATTTCTTGTAATATTTTTGAGCATTATCTACAGGGGAAAGTTTTAGATCAAGTGGAATTACTAAGGGTTGGAGGCTTTCATCGTAAAAATTCTCCAACTCAACACTACTAGCACCTCTAGGGATTCTATAAAGATTAGCTGATAATAGGTCAGCATAAATTTTATATTTTTCTCTGTCCTTACTTTCCATTAGTTCTTCTTTTTGCTTAGCTAACTTACTACCTGCTCTTTCAAGCTTAACCTGGATTGATTTTCTGATGGACTGGGATTTTTGACTAATTCTATCAAGTGTATCTTTCCTCGTATAGCAAATGTCCAGAACCTTAGAGATAGAATTGAGATAAAATCTATTTTCCCTGCCATATTGTTCTAAATTTAAACTATGAAAAGCCAATATCTCATTTTCGTCTTTTGTTGTAATATAAAGTGGAGTAAAATCTTTGTTATTTATTTTATCCATATAACTCTTAAAACTTAAATAAAGTCTATTCAGTTCATCCCCATCTAAGCTATTTAAAGGTCTATCCGTATCTATATCCGCATTAATACATATTTCCCTGCTAATTAAGGGACTTAGTCCTAGGAAATGGAAATAAAAGAACTTAAATGCTACTATACTTTTACTTTCATTAACTAGATTAATAAATTCTTCATAACTGGATTTTAGAGGGTTGATCTTATCCTGTATAGGCGGATTATTATATGTTGAGCCTGGTAAAATAAGTCTAATTCTTGAGATTTCCTCTGTAACTCTTTTAACTGAATCTATAATCCTTTTAGTTGGTTTATCGATTAATATAATATTACTATGCTTACC
>CAZHLF010000085.1:0-5557 GCA_964532845.1 uncultured Tissierella sp. | reverse complement strand
ACCAAGTTCATCCTGGGCGGATATATCAATAAAAACAACTCTATCCATTTCAAATTGTTCTACACCGAGGATAATACCTCCTGTTAAATGTTTTCTAAGAAGCATGCAGAACATTGGAGGAGTATCTGGATTCTTCTTGGAATGATTTGTAAGATAAATTCTTGGATTGTTACTACTTGCGGAAATTACTAATCTATAATTATTACCACTGCTGTATATAAATAAAAGAAGTTCATCTTTTTCTGGCTGATAGATTTTATCTATTCTTCCACCAACAATAGTAGTATTTAACTCATTAACAACTGCATTTGTTACTATACCATCAAATGACATAATCTTCCTCCATAAAACTAGAATATAAACAGTATAACATTTCCCTTTTAAAAAAACAAACAATAGGCACCTCTATGATAATGTGTTACAAATTATCTATAAATATTGTTAAGAATTCTTAATATACTATAGTTATTATTCATTCCTTTCTATATAATGAGATAAAGGATGCTACAAATTATGAATAGAGGTGGACTAATGATAAAGAGTATGACAGGCTACGGACTTGGTGAAGCCCAGGATGAACAATATAAGCTGAAAGTTGAGATTAAAGCTGTAAATCACAGATATAATGACATACTTGTAAAAATGCCTAGACACATTTCCTACCTAGAAGAAAGCATCAAAAAGGTTATTAAAGGGAAAATTAGTAGAGGTAAGGTAGAAGTATATATAAATCTGGAATATATTAAAGAATCAGCAATTGCAGTTAAAGTAGATATTCCTCTTGCTAAATCCTATAAGTTGGCATTGGAGGAATTGGCGGAAGAACTAAATATGGAGGATAATGTACGATTAAATAACATACTTGGTATTTCCGAAGTTGTTAGAACTGAAAGAAGAGAACTAGATCAGGATGCTATTTGGTCAGTGTTAAATGAGGCATTAGATATAGCCCTTGAAAATATTTTAAGTATGAGAGTCCTTGAGGGTGAAGAGTTAAAGAATGATATCTTGTTAAAGCTTGAAAACATAGAGTCTGCAGCTTATAAGATTGAAGAGAGATCACCTAATGTGGTACTTGAATACAAGGAAAAGCTTACTGAAAGAATAAAAAACCTAATGGAAGATGCATCTATTCTTGATGGAGATAGACTTGCAAATGAAGTTGTATTTTTTGCAGATAGATGTAGTATAGACGAAGAGTTAGTTAGACTATCAAGTCATATTAAACAGTTTAGGTCTATTCTAGATGAGGATGAGTCAATAGGAAGAAAGTTAGACTTCCTAACCCAGGAATTAAACAGAGAAGTAAATACAATTGGTAGTAAGGCAAATGATGTGGTAATTACAAATTATGTTGTAGACTGCAAAGCTGAAATAGAAAAAATAAGGGAACAGATTCAAAATATTGAGTAAGGAGGATATTATGTCTTTAAAATTAGTCAATATAGGATTTGGAAATATTGTATCAGCAAATAAGATAGTTTCAATCGTTAGTCCAGAATCTGCTCCAATTAAGAGACTTGTACAAGAATCAAGAGATAGAGGTATGTTAATTGATGCAACCTATGGTAGAAGAACTAGAGCGGTTATAATAACTGATAGTAATCATATTATTCTTACAGCAGTTCAACCAGAAACTATAGCAAATAGAATTAACAATAAAGTGGATACAGATGAATAAAACAGAAAGATGGTGGGTTAATTTGGCTCAAGGGTTTTTAATGGTCCTATCAGGACCATCAGGCAGTGGTAAAGGTACAGTAAGTCAAGCATTATTAAATCAAAGAGATGATATTGTGTTTTCAATATCAGCAACAACTAGGAATCCAAGACCGACAGAGGTAAATGGTGAAAATTATTTTTTCTTAACAGAAGATGAGTTCAAGGATATGGAGGCAAAAGGTGGATTTTTAGAATCTGCATTTGTTCATGCAAACTACTATGGAACACCTAAGCAATTTGTATTAGATGAAATCGAAAAAGGAGAAATTGTGCTTTTGGAGATTGATGTACAAGGAGCACTTCAGATTAAGAAAAATCATAAAGAAGCAGTATTTATTTTCCTTCTACCTCCAACTATGGATGAATTGAGAGATAGAATTGTCAAAAGAGGTACTGAAACAGAAGAGGATATCAATAGAAGATTTGCTAATGCATTTAAAGAATTGGATTTTGTTGGTGAATATGATTATTTTGTAGTAAATGATGAAGTACAAAATGCAGTAAATGACATCAATGCAATAATTGCCGCTGAGCGTTTAAGAGTAAAAAGACATAAGGATATTAAGTTAAGTGTTTTAAAACAGGGGGTAAGATAAATGTTAAATCCATCATTGAGAAACTTATTAGAAGAGGGAGAAAGTAAATATACATTGGTTATGGTAATTTCTAAACGTGCTCGTCAACTGATTGATGGAGCAAAGCCTAGGATTGAGACTAATTCAAGCAAACCAGTTACAATAGCCATGGAGGAATTACTAGAAGGTAAGCTTGAATATGAAAATCCAACAGAACTAAAGACAAAGTAGGTGATTATATGCTTAAGGGTAAAAATATACTTTTAGGTGTAACTGGTGGAATAGCTGTTTATAAAGCTGCTGATTTAGTTAGTAGGCTTAAAAAACAAGGAGCAAATATTGATGTAATTATGACAGAGGGTGCAACTAAATTTGTAACTCCATTGACATTTCAGACTATGTCAGAAAATCAGGTTCATACTGAGATGTTTGGCCTGATTACGAATTTTGATGTTGAGCATATTTCCTTAGCAAAGAAAGCTGATTTGATATTGATAGCACCAGCCACAGCAAATACTATTGGAAAAATCGCCAATGGTATAGCTGATAATATGTTGACGACAGTAGTAATGGCATCAACTGCTAAGGTAATATTTGCGCCAGCTATGAATACAAATATGTATAATAATCCAATAACTCAAGGTAATATTGAAAAGCTAAAGAAATTGGGTTATGAATTTATTAAACCTGGAGTAGGCAGACTTGCATGTGGTGATTATGGAGCAGGAAAAATGGCTGAACCTGCAGATATAGTTGACTATGTAATTTCAAGCTTTGTAAAGAAGGATTTAATGGGTAAAAAAATTGTTATAACAGCTGGACCAACTATTGAACCAATTGACCCTGTAAGATATATGACAAACCACTCTAGTGGAAAAATGGGATATAGTATAGCCAAGGAAGCATTGGATAGAGGTGCAAGTGTAACTCTAATTACTGGACCTTCTTCATTAACTCCACCAGAAGGTGTGGATGTGGTCAGGGTAAATACTACTCAAGAGATGTTTGATGCTGTTGGTAGATATTTTGATACTTGTGATGTTCTAATTAAGTCTGCTGCACCATTAGATTATAAACCTGAAAATGTAAGCCCAATTAAAATAAAGAAAAGAGACGGCGAAGAGGATATCTTAAACTTAAAGTTCACTAGAAATCCTGACATAGCACATTTTTATGGTAAAAAGAAAAAAGATCAAATTATAGTTGGCTTTGCTGCTGAAACGGATAATGTGTTAGAATATGCCAATGAAAAAATGAAGAAAAAGAATTTTGATTTTATAGTTGCAAATGATGTAACAAAGCCTGGTGCTGGATTTAAAGGTGACACAAATATAGCCTCAATTATAAATAGAGATGGTTCATTTGAAGAATACCCTTTAATGGACAAGAAACAACTTGCTGGGAAAATACTGGATAAGGTTTCAATTTTAATAGATAGGGCTAGATAGAAATCTAGCCTTTTTCATGACCTAACCCGATTTGGGTATTTTGCAAATAGATGGTAGGTCAGATACAGTCTAGCCAAATCTATGTGACAGAAAGGAACTATAGATTTGATGCATTATACTGGGGAGAAGCGAGCAAATAGATTTGTGCAAAAGACAGTTCATGACCTATGATACAAGATAGAAAGGGCTTGGTTTTATGAAATATGCTGAAGTAATAGTGGATAATAGAGCATCAAAGGTTGACAGACCATTTACATATAGAATCAACTCCTTTAAGGATTTAGCAAAGGAAGGTATGAGGGTTATTATACCATTTGGTAGAGGAAATAAGCCTATTAAAGGCTTTATTATAAATATTTTGGATGAATATAAGGAAGAGTATGAGTTAAAAGAAGTAATGGATGTATTGGATACAGAACCTGTAATATCAAAGGAGCAAATCCAACTAGGCTTATGGATGAAGGACAGATATCTAAGTTCATATTTAGATTCACTACAACCCATACTACCTCCAGGTGATTATAAAGAAATTAATACATTTATAGAACTAAAAGGTGAAATTAATCTTCAAGATTTAAGTGAAGACGAAAAGAAGATTTTAGAATATGTAAAATCTAAGGAAATAATATTATTCGATGAATTAAAAAGAGACTTAAAAATAACTAATATAGCTGCCATGGTAAAGAAGTTAGTTGATATAGAAAGACTAACCATTATTATGGATATAAAAACATCAATATCTAAGAAATATGAGAAATGGGTAAAATTATCCTTTCCAGATAAGGATTTAGCGTTAGATAAAATAGGGATGAGAAGTAAAAAGCAAATCCAAATATATGATCATCTTTTTGGGGAGTCTGATATATCCGTTAAAGAAATCTTAAATATTACTGGAGGTAGCTTAAGTACTTTAAGGTCAATGGAAGAGAAGGGTATAGTAGAGATTTATGAAAGAGCGGTAGAAAGAAACCCTATTAAGCGAGAGATTCCTAAATATAGAAAATTCATTTTTAACCATGAACAATACAATGCATTTAGTCAGGTACTTCAATCTATTGAAGAAGAGAAAAACGACAACTTTCTTATTCATGGAGTAACTGGTAGTGGAAAAACTGAAATTTACTTGCAGCTAGTTGAAGAGATGATTAAGAGAAATAAAGGGACAATAATCTTGGTGCCTGAAATTTCCTTAACTCCTCAAACCATTGATAGATTTGTTGGTAGATTTGGTTCAGAAGTAGCAGTATTACACAGTAAGTTGAGTAACGGAGAAAGATTTGATCAATGGCTTAGTATAAAGACTGGAAAGGTAAAAATTGTAGTAGGAGCAAGAAGCGCTGTCTTTGCTCCCTTTCATAACTTGGGAATGATAATAATAGATGAAGAACATGAAAATACTTATAAATCATCTCAAAATCCTAAGTATGATACTCTTGAAGTTGCTTTAAAAAGAGGTGAGTTGGAAGGTTGTATGGTTGTAATGGGAACTGCTACACCATCTATGGAAACCTATTATAATGCTCTTAATGGAAAATTTAAGTTATTAGAATTAAAAGAAAGAGCTACAAAGAGCAACCTTCCAGAGGTTGTTTTAGTTGATATGAGAGAAGAACTAAATAAGGGCAATAAATCCATTTTCTCTTTTGAACTATATAATGCATTAAAGCAAAATCTACAAATGGGAAAGCAATCTATTTTATTTTTAAACCGTAGAGGGTTTTCATCCTTTGTTTCTTGTAGATCTTGTGGTTATGTTGCAAAATGTCATAATTGCGACATATCTATGACTTATCATAGAAGTATAAATAAACT
>CAZHLF010000084.1:0-9136 GCA_964532845.1 uncultured Tissierella sp. | reverse complement strand
TATTTAGATCAGTTTAATAGGTTTTCAGCAGTAATAAATGCGTTTCTTTAAATGGAGGTTATTATGGACATAGTAGTAATAATTTTATTAATAGCAGTGGCTGTAAGATATACAATGGCGAGATCAAAGGATTCGCTTCATATTTCCCAACTGGAGGGTTATGATCCAGAGCATTATAAAAAATGGTTAGATAACAACAAAGATAAAGCATATGGATTTCAAAAAAGTTCTCAACCTGTAAAGAAACCTCTTGTTTTTACACAAAGAGCAACAAGATTATTTAGAGCAAATGCATTATTGGGAGGAATAATTTTAATTATTCCATCAGTAATTTACTTGTTAATACCAAATGAATTATCTATCTACATATTTGGTATAGTACTTGCAGTTTTAGCATACTTAATATATAGATTTCAGCCATTGTTGATGTATTATTCAACAAGTTTAATGAAACCTGTTGAAGAAAAAATCAATATGGGATTCTATGTGAATGCTCAAAAGATAATCAAGGAAAGAGAAGACTTAAAAGTAGTTGGAATTACTGGAAGTTTCGGAAAAACCAGCACTAAGTTCATTATAGGAACAATACTTTCAGAAAAGTTTAATGTATTAAATACACCTGAATCATACAACACACCTATGGGTCTATCAAAAGTTATTAACAATGACTTATTACCTCAGCATGAAGTATTTGTTGCTGAAATGGGGGCCAAGGTAATTGGAGAAATCAGAGAACTTGCAGAGCTTGTTCAACCAAAGATAGGAGTATTAACTTCTATTGGACCAGTTCATATTGAAACCTTCAAGAATATCGACAATATTATGAAGACTAAGTATGAATTGATTGAAGAGTTGCCTACAGATGGGGTAGCTGTTTTTAACTATGATAATGAATATATCAAGAAGCTAGCTGACAAGACATTTAAAGAAAAGATGCTTTATGGACTTGAAAATGTTGAAAAGCTTGATGTGTATGCAGATGATATAGTAGTTTCTGAACTAGGTTCAACCTTTACCTTAAGAGATAAGGAAGGTAATAGTGTAAGTTGTACTACGAAGTTATTAGGAAAGCACAATATATATAATATATTAGCAGGTGCCTGTGTTGCTAAAACATTAGGTCTTAGTTTTGAGGAAATCTCAAGAGGAATTGCTAAAATTGAACCTGTTGAACATAGACTAAATATTATAAATCCTGGAACGGGAATTATAATAATAGATGATGCATTTAACTCAAATCCAATTGGAACTAAAGCAGCATTAGAAGTTCTTAGTCAATTTAAAGAAGGTAAGAAGATAATCGTTACTCCTGGAATGATAGAATTAGGAGAAATGGAAGAATCCGCCAATAGAGAATTTGGTATGAATATTGGTAAGGTTTGTGATTATGTAATCTTAGTTGGAGAGAATAGAACTAAACCGATTTATCAAGGACTAATGGATACAAATTATAATAAATCTAATATATTTGTAGTGAAAAATTTAGATGAGGCAACAGTTCAAATAGGTAAACTGGCTAAGCCTAAGGATGTAGTCTTATTTGAAAATGATTTGCCAGATACCTACAACGAAGAATAAGATTTACATTAAGATGTATGGTATTGATATTTAAGTGAGTAGGGGGTTATAAAATGAAAAAGGTTGGAGTTATATTTGGAGGCTGCAGCGTTGAGCATGAAGTCTCTGTTATTACCGGTATGCAGGTAATAGAAAATATGGATAAAAGTAAATATGAACCTGTGCCTATATATATTACAAAAGAAGGAAAATGGTTAACAGGTAGCGTATTAAAGGATTTCAAAACATATAAAGAAGGTAATTTCAAGGATACAAAACAAATAGTTCTTTCACCAAATAGAGGAGATCATAATCTTTACTTACATCCAGATGCAGCAGGATTATTTGGAAAGAAAATTATTGATACTATAGATGTTGTTTTTCCTGCACTTCACGGTACATTTGGAGAAGATGGCTCTATACAAGGATTATTTGAAATGATGAATATTCCTTATGTTGGTGGTGGGGTTCTGGCTTCATCAGTTGGAATGGATAAGATTCTGATGAAAGATGTCTATAAATCCTACGATATCCCTGTAGTTGATTATGCATGGTTCTATAGATCTAGTTGGGAGAAAAATAAGGATGCTGTAATCTCAAGCATTGAAGAAAAACTAGGATATCCAGTATTTGTAAAGCCTGCAAACCTTGGTTCCAGTATAGGAATCAATAAGGCTAAGGATAAAGAAGGGTTAATTTCTGCCATAGAAATAGCAATACACTATGATAGAAAGATAATAATTGAAGAGGCAGTGGAAAATGCCAGAGAAATAAACTGTGCAGTAATGGGTTATGACAATGATGTTATTACATCACTTTGTGAAGAGCCATTGGGTTGGAAGGATATCTTAAGTTTTGAAGATAAATACGTTAAGGGAAATTCAAAGGGTGGGAAATCAGGTGGAGAAAAAAGAGTTATTCCAGCTGACATCACTGAAGAATTAAAAATGGAGATTGAAGAGTTGGCAAAACAAGCATTTATAGTAATTGACGGTAAAGGAACTGCAAGAATTGACTTCTTAGTAGATGGAAATGGAAAAGTCCATGTCAATGAAATAAATACCTTGCCAGGATCAATTGGCTTCTATTTATGGGAAGGAAAAGGCTATTCATTTACGAAGTTAATTGATGAGCTACTGGACATTGCCCAAACAACTCATAAAGAAAAGAATAAAAATATGTACAACTTTGATGCTGACTTGTTTACAAGAACTTCATATGGTAGCAAGTTAGGTAGAGGACTAAAGTAGAAGCTGCCGCGGGATCTTGGGTTAAAACTTAGAATAGATACTTATATGTAAGATATTTTCGGATATCTTACATTTTTTTTTAGAAAAAGGGTAAACAATAATGAGGTGAAGATGTTTCTAGACTGCAAGCAGTTTCATTAAACTGAAACAATAGAAGATAGGAGGCAAAGAAATGAGTATACGCGAAAATATAGTTGAATTTATGGAAACTAAGGAATACAAGCCAATGCTTAAAGAAGAATTGGCTATAGAGTTTGGAATTGAAAAAGGGGATACTAAAGAATTTTATAAAGTGCTGGACGGATTAGAGAAGGAAGGAGTACTAATTAGAAATAATAAGGATAAATATGGGCTTATTAAATCTGATTATCTTGTAGTAGGAACACTTCAGGGAAATGAAAGAGGCTTTGGTTTTGTACTACCAAAGGATAAAACAAGGCAAGATATATTCATTCCAGCAGAGAATTTAAACAGTGCAATGCATGGAGATACAGTTGTAGCGAATCTACTAAAGAGACAAGAGGAAGGTAGACGCCAGGAAGGTGAAATTGTTAGAATACTTGAAAGGGCTAATATTACAGTTATCGGAACCTTTGAAGACAATGGAAATTTTGGATTTTTAGTTCCAGATGAGCATAAAATATCATATGATATATTTATACCTAAAGCTCAAACTCTTGGTGCTAAGGATAAGCAAAAGGTCGTAGTTGAAGTAACCAGATGGCCAGAACTAAGACGTAATCCTGAAGGTAAGGTAGTTGAAGTACTTGGGTACTTAAGCGATAAGGGCACAGATATACTTTCAATTATAAGACAGTTTAAGCTACCAGAAGATTTTCCACCTAAGGTACTGCAGATAGCTGAAATGTTTGAAGATCACTTGACTGAAAGGGATTATGTAGGTAGAGAGGACTTAAGAGAATTAATCACATTTACAATTGATGGAAAAGATGCAAAGGACTTTGACGATGCTGTTTCCATAGAAATCTTACCAAATGGAAACTATAACCTTGGAGTTCATATTACTGATGTGGCTCACTATGTTAAGCAAAACGCTGCATTGGATAAAGAGGCCTACATGAGAGGTAACTCAGTATATCTAATAGATAGGGTAATACCTATGCTCCCAAGGGAGCTATCCAATGGAATTTGTTCCTTGAACCCTAATGTAGACAGGCTGACACTAACTGTTTTTATGGAAATAGATAAAAAAGGAACAGTAGTAGACCATAGAATAACTGAAAGTGTCATAAACAGCAAACAAAGACTAATATATGATGATGTGTCAGATTTTCTTGAGAATGATGATGAAAGAGCAAAGGAGAAGTTGAAGAATATTCTTGTAGATTTAACCCATATGCATGAATTAATGAAGATTCTAAATGAAAAAAGAGACAGAAGAGGAAGTATTGACTTTGATTTCCCTGAAACCTTTATAGAATTAGATGAAAAAGGGAATCCAGTTGATGTAAGAAAAGCAGAAAGAAGAACAGCAAATAGACTTATTGAAGAATTTATGCTGGTAACTAATGAAACCGTAGCTGAAGAATTTCATTGGGCTGAAATCCCTTTCTTATATAGAATTCATGAGGAGCCAAGTGGAGAAAAACTACAGGATTTTGCCAAGTTCATTCATAACTTTGGATATGCTCTAAAGGGTAAGGAAATACACCCTAAGGAGTTACAGTTATTAACCAAGGAAATCAAGGGAAAGAAAGAAGAAATGGTAATCTCTACATTACTATTAAGATCCCTTAGAAAGGCTATCTATAGTGCAGAATCAGATATTCACTTTGGATTGGCAGCACAATATTATTCACACTTTACATCCCCAATAAGAAGATATCCAGATTTGGTTATTCATAGAATAATTAAGGATTACTTGAAAGGTAAATTATCTATTGATAAAATAGCAAAATTAGAAAAGAGCCTTCCAGAAATTGCAGAGCATACTTCAATGACAGAAAGAAGAGCAGAAGAAGCTGAAAGAGAAGTAGATGATCTAAAGAAAGCACAATACATGGCTGGAAAAATTGGAGAAGAGTTTGAAGGTATAATCTCTTCTGTGACAAATTTTGGACTCTTCGTTCAATTGGATAACACCATTGAAGGCTTGGTACACTTTAACAATATGGATGATGATTACTATAGATTTGATGAGGAAAACTACTATATTATTGGAGAAAGAACCAATAGAATATATAGACTTGGAGATCAAGTACGAATAGAAGTAATAGGAGCAGATGTTGGTAAAAGAAATATAGACTTTAAACTTGTGTAGATATGTCTTTTGACATGCCGACAAAAGCAACAGCAATGGCGGGATCTCCTGTTTTTCGTCCTAAACGCATACAATACTGTTATTGACTATCTTTGGTAAATTTGATAAACTAAAAACGATATCAAATTAAAGGAATGATCAAGATGAAGAAGATCGGAACTAAAGTAGTTGCAACAAATAAAAAAGCAAGACATGAGTACTTCATTGAAGATACTATAGAAGCAGGTATAGTACTAACTGGTACAGAGGTTAAATCAATTAGACAAGGAAAAATTAATATAAAGGAAAGTTATGCTACTGTAGAAAATGGTGAGATATTTATAAACGGAATGCATATTAGCCCTTATGAGCAAGGAAATATATATAATGTAGACCCTTTAAGAAAAAGAAAGTTATTACTTCATAAAAAAGAGATCAGAAAGCTATTTCAGGGCTTGCAGCTTGAAGGCTATACTCTAGTTCCGCTGTCTATATACATTAAAGATGGCAAAGTAAAACTAGAATTAGCTACTGCAAAGGGTAAGAAGCTATATGACAAGCGAGAAACCATTGCCAAGAAGGATGCAGAAAGACGTATAATGCAGCACTCATCAGAAAAATATAGGTAGTGAGATTATGAACTATAAGAAGACAATAGATACAGCGGCACTTGCTGGTAAGATATTGCTTGAAAGCAATGCGGAAAGCTATCGTATTGAAGATGTTATGAACAGAATACTTGATACCTCAGGCCTTGAGGAAACAGAGGCAATAGCTCTGGCAACTGGACTTGTGGCGACTTTAGGAGATCCTTCCATTAAGTCAATTACTGTAACAAAGAGAATAACTAATAGAGTTACCAACCTTAGCAAAATTGCTAGGGTTAATTCTATTTGCAGAGACCTAACAGCTGGAAAAATCACAGTCTATGAAGGATATGATTTATTAAAAATGATCTATGAGACTCAGTACCCATTATGGTTGAAGGACCTTTCTACTACCATGATTCCTGCCTTTTTTGCATTGCTATTAGGAGGAGGAATATTTGAATTCATCATTTCATGGGTGAATGGATGGATTTTGGTTTTTACTTCTAAAGTAGAAAAGAAAATAGATGTAGGATTCTTTACACATAATGTTATATATACTTGCATAATGGTATTTTTTACTACACTTATAAGAAAAAGTCTATTTGGAAATATAAATTCAGATATCATCATAACTAGCTCTATTTTCCCAATATTACCAGGTACAGCAATAACAAATGCTTTCAGGGATACCTTGAGAGGGGACTACATGTCTGCTGGTGCTAAGGCTATTGAGGCAGTTGTAATAGCTTTGTCAGTAGCTATAGGTGTTGCTCTTGGGTTGATTTTATCTGGAGGTGTTTCGCCATGATAATTCAAATTCTTGCTGCATTTCTTGCTGTTGTGGTATCATCTATATTTTTAGAAGTACCAAGAAAATTAATATTTAGAGCTGGATTCGTAGGTGCACTTGGTTGGGCTGTATATCTTCTATTATTAGATAAATTTGGATTAATAGTTTCTACTTATATAGCAGGTTTAGCTGTTTCAACAGTATCACATATATTCTCTAGAACTTGTAGGACACCAGTAACAGTGTTTTTTATTCCAGGCTTCTTTCCTCTGGTTCCAGGAACTGGAATATACCTGGCGGTTTATTATTTTATTGCTGAAAATGGGGAACTGGCACAAAACTACTTATCACAGACAATAAAAGTATCTGGAATGATAGCATTATCAGTTTTTACCATAGATACAGTATTTAACATTATAAACAAGCTAAAACACTTGATCCCACAAGATTAGACAAATATTACCGAATTGACATTCTATAAAATAAATGCTACAATTAAGCTGTATCTCAATTAAATATGGGGGCGAATTTGGTTTCGACGGGGATGCGGAATCAGGAGTAGCGAGTCGTTGTCGCCAAACAACGAAAAAAGTGGCAAAAACAATAAACGCAAACAATAGATACGCTTTAGCAGCTTAGTTCTGCTTCGTCAAACCTAAGAGTCCCACGACTTAGGATTTGGCGTCAACTTAGTGGGAACCGAGCCTGGCAAAGCTTTGAGCCTGGAACGGAAACTATGAAGCTACTAAAACTCATATCCTGTCAGTAGGAGATGAGTGGAGGGAATGTCAAAATATTGACTGCACTCGGAGAAACTCTTGTGGAAGGGTTTTCGGACGTGGGTTCGATTCAAGTAGGAGTCGCCCTATGAAGTGATTCATAGGTGAAAATCTGGCTTTATCGGTGAAGGCTTAACTGCTAATACCGAGGGGTATGTGGAGAAATCCAACAGCCCTGTATCGACTTATAGGCTGCTAAGTCAATTGATATGCAGCACTAGGATGGAAGGAGTAAACTAAAATTTACTTCCATAATACGCCAGGGGAGTTAAGGGATATAGTTGTTTACAGATGCTATTCATCTGCATAAGCAACCACCACAATTTCAAAGTACATGAAATTGGCTGTCTGCTTAACTTCAAGATATAGTCAGTGCTTATAGGAAACTATAGGATAACATGTCCCACCGCCTCCACCATACATAAGAAACAAACCCTTGATTCGTAGTCAAGGGTTTTATAATGCCATAAAATCTATATAGAATTGTTCTTTCAATTTCAATTAATTAATGCCTGCTTCCAATAGCTTTATCTCCTTAACAAGTAGATTTAGAAATAGCCCTACATCAGTAACTATCCCTGTTGCCTGAGAACTACCTCTATCGCTTAATTTAGTCACAACTGATGAGTTAATGTCTACACATATCATCTGAACTTTATCAGAAAGCATATTACCAGTAGCTATTCCATGTAGCATACTTCCAATAACTAAGACAATATCAGCATCTGATAATAACTTTGCATATTCATTTTGGGCTTCTATCATATCAGTTACTGTGTCTGGCAAAGGACCATCATCTCTAAGGCTGCCTGCCAATACAAATGGCACATTATTCTTAACACATTCATACATAATACCAGATTCTAACTTTCCTGCTTCAACAGTCTCCTTAATAGAACCATAACCATTTACCTGATTAATTGCCCTCATATGATTTCTATATCCATTCTCAGTTGCATTTCCGGTCTTACTGCATACCCCTAAGGACGTACCAAATAGGTTTTTTTCAATATCATGAACAGCCAGGGCATTTCCAGTTAAAATACTTGCCACGTGGTTATTTCTAATAAGCTCTGATAGGTAATAATCACCACCAGTATGAACTACAACTGGACCAGCTACTATAGTAAGCTTCTTGTTTTCATTAACAAGTTCCAAAGCTAGGTTTTGAATCAACATATCATTACGTCTTTCAGAAGAAACCTGATTTTTCATGAAAGAAAATCCACTATCACTTGATTTATCTTCCTTGGAAATTACTTTAATACCACTAGAGCCACAAACTATCTTATCACCCTTTTTAATATCTCTTAACTTCTTACAAAATGGACCAAATTCAGTTATTACAATTAAAGCATCCATTCTTTGGTTCTTAACTTCAACCCATTTATTGTTTAAGAAGATAAAAGTTTGCTGATTAGTAGTAGAATAGAAATCATCGGGAACATGTCTGTCCTTCATTGCTTCTCTTATTAAAATATTATTTTTATAACTTTGAATTTTGCTTAAACTCATTTCCATAACCTTTACCTCCTTCATTTAATTTAAATAAAAAAACCTCCATCCCAAAAAAGGGACGAAGGTTAAATCGCGGTGCCACCCAAATTGATTAGAAAAAATCTAATCCTCTTGAAACCAGTATCGTTGGTTAACGGACAGGCTTATCACCTGCAGCTCACAAGGGTAGGTTCAAAAGAACTTATCTTGGAAGACCTCTCAGTCGGTGAATCTTCCTTCCTGTCAGCATATTTCTTTTTACTGTTCCTCTTTAACGCTTTTATTTAATTGTAAATCATCATACTTCAAAATAAGACATATGTCAAACATTTTTTTGTAACTTCAGTAAGCGTTGGGGACGGCAGACTGTGTGAGATTAATTAATAAATCAACCTCGAAATTTTTGCAAATTA
>CAZHLF010000083.1:0-9291 GCA_964532845.1 uncultured Tissierella sp. | reverse complement strand
TAACTATCAACTATGCAAGAATAATGAAAACTATAAAAAGCTAAATAGCAATATGTGTCAGCAAATACTTAAGGAAGTAGATGGCTCATTTAAATCCTTCTTTGAGCTTCTTAAATTAAAAAAACAAGGTGGTAATAGTGGAAAAGTAAGTATTCCTAGGTATCTAGATAAAGATGAATACTTCACTTTGGTAATAGGATTTGTTAGAATTAATGCTAATAAACTAGTCCTTCCATACTCAAATAGTTATAAGAAAAACCATAAACCTATAATTATTATTATACCACCAAATTTGAAGGATAAAAAAATAAAAGAGATTAGAATAATACCTAAACTATCAGGAAGGTACTTTGAGATTCAATATACCTATGAGGTAGAGATAAATCAAAGTGAATTAAACAAGCAAAACGCACTTTCAATAGATTTAGGAATAAATAATCTAGCAACCTGTGTAACTAATGGAGGAAAAACATTCATTATTGATGGAAGAAGATTAAAGTCAATTAATCAATTGTACAATAAGAAAATGGCTAAATACCAAAGTATAAAAGACAAACAAAGAATAAAAGTAATAACTAACAAACAAGCTGCAATAACAAGAAAAAGAAATAATCAGGTAAATGACTATATAAGTAAAGCCTGCAGAAGAATCACAAACTATTGCATTGAAAATGATATAGGAATACTGGTATTAGGATATAACGATAATATCCAAGACAAAATAAATATTGGTAGAGTCAATAATCAAAACTTTGTTAATATCCCAATAGGTCAAATTAGATCTAAATTAAAATATCTCTGTAAACTATATAATATTACCTATACTGAACAAGAAGAAAGCTATACATCAAAAGCTAGCTTCTTTGACGGAGATGAAATTCCAACAATAGGTGACAATATAAAGATGTCCTTCAGTGGTAATAGAGTAAAAAGAGGACAATATAATACCTATAGTGGGAAAAAGGTTAATTCGGATATTAATGCGGCATTAAATATCCTAAAGAAAAGTAAAGTTGTGGATCTAAGCATCCTATACAATAGAGGCGAAGTGGATACGCCTTTAAGAATAAGGATAGCATAGCTATCACCCTTCTTAAGAAGCTCCCACTTCTAAATGAAATGTAAGTGGTGAGTGTTTCACTGTAATCAGAGTGGCAGGTGAATATTATGTTTTCTGATGTAGAAGAAAAAATAAGGAGAAAAAACAAGATTTTATTTACTCGTGAAAGTCAATGTTTACAGGGCTTGGTAGAATTAATGGAATTAAAAAATCATCGAACATTAGTAATGTGGGCTTTGGATTGTGCAAGGCTGACCTTGTTTGAGTTTGAAGAAAAATACCCTAATGAGTTAAGACCAAGGACCTGTTTAGAACTTAGTGAAGCCTGGGCCAGGGGTATAATAAAAATGCCAATAGCTAAGAGAGCAATCTTAGATTCACATGCTGTTGCTAAAGAAATTAATGATGCACAATACGGTGCTTTATGTCATGCAATAGGCCATGCTGGGGCCACAGTACATGTAGGTACACATGCTATTGGTTTGCCTATGTATGAGTTGACAGCTTTAGTTTTAAAATATGGGAAAGATAATTATCAAAATCCAGTTAGCAAAAGGATAAGTTACTATACTGACCGGCTTTTATACTGGCAAGAAAATACAGATAAACTTGATCTTGATTGGGCTAGATTTTTACTGCCTGATACATAAAACCCCTTTCATCACTAGATAAAAGGGGTTTTAATATTTACTTAGTTCTTAGCTTCTCATCAATTATTTTATTTTCAAATGGAGTCTTATAAGGTGATTTATTTTTAAATTCATTAACGGCTTTTCTAACTCTATTTATAGAAGCTAAAGTTCCAGGACCAGCTATACATCCTCCTGGGCAAGCCATTCCTTCAAGTAGATATCCATTTTTCTTGCCAGCCTTTGCAACTCTCATCAACTTTACACATTCATGTAAGTCAGAAGCACCTTCTATGTTTATCTCTCTTAAAGGATCAATTATTAGAGCTGTCTTTTTAACTGCTTCAGCAACTCCGCCTGCTATGGCATAACCTCTTCCTAATGTAGATGCATCCTCTAATTCCTGGGATATCTCTATATCAGAAAGTTCTATGTCTTTTGCTACGAACATACCCATAAGCTCTTCAAAGGTAATTACAAAGTGCACATAGTCCTTTACATCATCTCTTAATGCTTCAAGCTTTTTAGAAATACAAGGTCCGATAAAAGTTATCTTAGCATCAGGATCCTTTTTAACAATATATTTAGCAGTTTCCACCATAGGTGAAGAAGAATCAGAAATATAATCGAATTGTTCAGGGAACAATTTTTCAACCATTAAAGTCCATGAATTACAACAGCTAGTTCCCATGAATGGCATCTCATTTGGAACCTTTTCGAGAAATTCCTTTGCTTCGTGAAGAGTAGTAATATCAGCACCTAAACTAACCTCTACTACATCTTTGAATCCAAGCTTTTTTATACCTTCAGCAATCTGCAAAGGACTAGCTAAAGGTCCGAATTGACCTAAAAATGATGGCGCAATAATTGCATACATATGCTCATTTGATTTTAAAGACTTAATAAGCTGATATATTTGAGATTTATCTGCAATAGCTCCAAATGGACATTGAATTATACAACGACCACAGGAAACACATCTATCTCTGTTAATCTCCGCTCTACCTAAGTAATCGCTATCTATAGCATCTACGCCACAAGCAGCTGCACAAGGTCTCTCATATAGGACTATTGCATTATATGGACATGTTTCCTTGCACCTACCACACTTGATGCATTTATCCTGGTCAATTATCGCTGCATTTTTACCTATAGAAACTGCATTTGTTGGACAAACATTTGTACAAGGATGAGCTAGACACTTTCTACAGTTATCTGTTACCCAGAAAGTCTTTGTAGGACATGCTTCACAGGCATGTGTTATTACATTGACTAAAGGCTCAATAAAACGAGTTTTATCCACATCCATTTCAGCGATACCATCTGTTACACGGTGGAACTCGGTAGGTTTTCTTGCGTCCAGTCCCATTGTTAGTCTTAGTCTTTCTTCAAGTATGGCTCTTTCCCTAAAAATACTTTCTCTATATGTAGCTACTTCACCAGGTAAAATGTCATATGAGGCTTTCTCTAATTCCTTCAAATCAAGGCCAGTGTAAGCCATTCTTGCAATTTTTTCAAATACCTGTCTTCTAATATTAATTAGATTAACATAACTTTCTTTCATGACAATTTTCCTCCATAGTTCTCATTTTTGCAGCAGGAGTTTTTTTATAAAAAATATTCAGAACAAATATATTACTGTTATTTTCTTAATTTTGTAACAATTTTCTCCATTACATTTTGACTAGTTGCATTAAACATTTCAGCACCATCAATTACTACTACAGGGGCTATGCTTTCGTTGGTATTTTTGCAATATAATAAACAGCTAACCGGCTCAACTACTATCTCTTCATCAGAATAATTATCTGGATCGTCGTTTATGATATCCTTTAAATCTTCAATCTGATCCAATATATTCATAGCACCTAATAGCATACAATTTGAACCTACACATACTTGTACCTTCATAGTTTTTCCCTCCAAATCCAAATTTGATCTTACTATGTTTATTATATAACAATAATGTTCAAAATTCTACAATATACAGGAAGATTCATTAGAATCCTCCTGAACCGCCACCTCCAGCACCTCCACCGCCACCTCCAGAGAAACCTCCTCCACCACCAAAATTGGTAGAAGTAGGTGTAGAAGTACCTGTAGAGCCATAGAAACTATGGTTAAAGCTATCCTCAAAGTTTGAACCCCCTTTTTTATTGGTGCTATTAAAATACCATAGTCCCCAATACATTGGATAGTAGTTTGGGCCATAATACTGTCTGGTTTTATCAAGGTCCTCCATACTAAAGCCTAATGCTACTGCATAAATTAGGACTATATCCTTAGGGATGGATATATCATAATTACCATAGTTTTTGAATTCCTTCTTGAAATCCTTCCATAGATTATATTGAATATATCCTTTATTGGACTTTCTGGTGGCCAGTATTATTCCAAAAACAAATACCATAATAGCTATTAACAAGGAGATAATACCATTTAAACCCCCTATGGCAAGGGAAATAATACTAAGAGCAATAAGCGGTATACTGATTAGAATAAGGGCTATACCAATTTTATTGTATTTAGGATTAGAATATTCCCTTTTCTTTAACTCTTCCATAACCAACTTATTCCACCTTGATTGAGCCTTACTAAATGCAGTAATCTTCTTCTTACGATAATAATCTATATCAAGAGTACTTACCTTACTTCTATTACCAATATCATTAAATAGCCAATCTAATAGGTATCTTTCGTGATCTAACAAGCTTCCATCGGCTTTGTTAGTTCTTGTAAAAGTATAATCCTTATCTTTTAATTCTTTCTTAGAATAGATACTTGCATCCTTATTCAATTCTTCTATAGAGATATATTCTCTTCTGGCTAAGTCAAACAAGGTTGCCATAAGGGCTCTAGCATCCATATAGGAATTCATAAACATATTAACTTCAGCAGGAGATATTTCTTCTGGATATAGGTCCTGATTATAATCAACTCTTTTATCCTTTGATATTAAGGATATAAAAAAGGCCGAAAGTGCAGCACCTATGACAGACAAACCTATTGATACTTTATTAAAAAGATTCTTCCTGTTTTCTCTTTTTAAGGCTTCTTGTTCAATTGCTTCAACAAATGATGTTTCTTCTTCAAGAATAGCATTTAAATTACTATCACCCATTCTAGTAGCGAGAGGGGTATATATCTTAGGATATAGAACTCTTGCTTCGATGAATGTACTTGAAGGTACATTTTCAACCTCAAGAGCTATTAAATTATTTTCCACAAAGTTAATAGTACCATTTAAAGGACCATGGGCAAAAATCTTTACATTATCCTTATCCATAGCTGATAATTGAAAGCTAGCATTAAAATATCCTATAGGTGTTTCATTTTCATCCCCTAGATATTTAAAATATAGTTCGCCTGTATCTTGATGAATAACTGCTACATTTTTTAAGGTATAGCTAAGTCTAAAGACCTTTTGAACATTCTTAGAAGGGGAAAATATCATATACCTTATAGTGTTTTCATCCAGTTCATAGCTATATACATGTGCATCACCTTTTTTAGCACCTTGGTCATTTAAATATTCTATAGGCTCACCATGGGTGACTTCTTGGATTCTAAAACCGACTATTCCATCAGTTCCATCTAAGTTTATATCCCTATAAACCCCATTAAATTCATCATTAAAGTCATAAGTAATATCCTCAGTTATTTGAAGATCTCCATTTTCTAAAAGCTGAGAGGATACATTCCAACTAGGAATTTCTAGATCTTCAGCATTTGCTTTTATTGGTACGATAATAAATAAAAAAATTAAAACTATTGCAAAATACTTTTTCAACATTCCACCTCCAAATTTCACATCTATCATTCATATTGTATTTGATTAGTATAACGAGGTGTTATGTCCCCCGCTTCTTAAAGTGGTCGGGGACCTTTTCCTCAATGTTCTAATCACTCACCTCGTTGTAATGGTGTGAAGTAATTGCTATGCAATTACCTCTGATATTTAAAAGATATTCAGATACATTTATTAATACCCAATATTTAGCGTTTTAAGTGTTTGATTACTCGTATATCATATTTATACCATTGTAACGAGGTAAAAAGCTTGTCCCTATTTATAGTTTGGAAAAGATAAGGAAGAATTAGTCCTTATCTTTACTACCTAGATAAATAACTGTATTTTAGATTTTAAAGCATCCTTAAGATAGTCTTCAGCTGTTATGATCTCTACCTCAGGTAATAGTTCATCTTCACCAAAACCCATTATCTCACAGGATAATTTACAGGCTTTCATATTTACTCCCTTTTTTAATGCGCCCTTTAAAAATGCCCCTATTGTTGGGGTGTCATTGTCCTCCATCATACCTTCTAGCATTTTCTTGCCTACTCCAGCCATGTTCATCCGTGATAGGGGTGCTTCTTCTATACTTCTTGCAGTCATATTAGCCATCATCTTTTCAGACATAGTCTTATTTTCATCAGGATTACAATCTGGGTCTCTAACAAGGGTTAATCCCCAAAAGGCAAAAAACATTGTTACTTCTACATTAATTTCCATAGCAGTATTTGCAAGAATTAGTGCTGCCAAAGCTTTATCATAATCTCCGCTAAACATAAGTATGCTCATCTTCTCATCCATAAAAAACCTCCTCATTCTAGGTTAACACCAAACAAGAAATTATATTCAGCACGTCTGCATGTTATTTAGGCCGTAGTGAGAGCAGATTTGAGAAGTCTCATCTTTGTATAACATAAAAACTGAGATCTATCTGCTACGCTCGATATGACAAACATAGAAAGGTCTGAGATATAAATTACAATCTTTAATAACGAGGTGCAAATGTCCCCCATTTCTTTAAGTTGCGGGTACCTATTAGTAAACAAGGTGGTGTGTCCTAATCACCCACCTCGTTGCAATGGTGTGTAGTAATTGCTACGCAATTACCTCTGTTATTTAAATATAGATTGTAAATAATAGTTGACAACTGTATATAGTGTGCATATAATGTATATATAAGATATGCACAGTTGTGTTGGAGGTGTATAAAGTGAAAATTATAATATCAAATACCTCAAGTGATCCAATCTATGATCAAATAAGCAGCCAGATTAAGGGTGAAATATTACTAGGAAATTTAAAAGAAGGAGAACTTCTACCTTCTATAAGAGGTCTTGCTAAAGATTTACAAATATCAGTTATTACAACCAAGCGGGCGTATGAGGAACTGGAGAAAGAAGGCTTTATACAGTCAGTTCCTGGTAAGGGATCATTTGTTGCTCCTCAAAATATGGATTTAATGAGGGAAAAGAAGTTGAAAATTATAGAAGAGAAACTAAGTCAGATAGTAGATGAAAGTCTATTATTAGGATTTAAGTATGAAGATATTAATGAAATGCTAAAAATTCTATTTGAGGAGGTATAGTATGTTAGAAATAAATAATCTGTCAAAGGAATTTTTTATGGGATTTAAGCTTGATAATATTACATTTGATTTGGAACCTGGTTATATTATGGGACTAATTGGACCTAATGGAGCAGGCAAGAGTACTTTGATTAAATTAATTATGAACTTAATAAAGAAGGATTCTGGAGAAATTAAGATCTTTGGTAAGGATTATATAAAATTTGAAAAAGAGATTAAGGATAGAATCGGTTTTGTATACGATGAATCAGTATTTTATGAGAATTTATCAATAGATGATATGAAGAATATTATTGCACCATTTTATTCTAAGTGGGATGATATAGCCTTTTATGATTACCTAAAGAAATTTGATTTAGGTCCCTTATATATAATAAAAAAGTTATCAAAGGGAATGAAAATGAAATTTGCCTTAAGCCTTGCTTTAAGTCACCATGCTGAATTAATAATAATGGATGAACCAACAGCAGGCTTGGACCCAATATTTAGACGTGAACTTCTAGATGTCCTATATGATGTAGTACAGGATGAAAACAAATCCATAATCTTCTCTACACATATAACAACTGACTTAGATAGGATTGCTGATTATATTACCTATATTAAAAATGGTAAGCTGGTATTTTCTGATTCTAAGGATGAAATCATGAGCACCTATAAAGTGGTAAAGGGAGCTAGAGAAGACCTTGATTACAATATTAGAAAGGAATTTCTTGGCCTAAGGGAAACCAATATTGGCTTTGAGGGGTTAACAGATAATATAGAAGGGATTAAGTACAAGATTAATGATGTGGTGATTGAAAGACCTACTCTTGAAGATATTATGTATTATACAAGGGGGCGGGATCATGATAAATCTAATTAAGAAGGATTTGAGATTAATATTTGCTAGGAAGTGGATAGTTGTATTAGGGGCTTTAGCTTTAGCTATATTTACGCTATTTTATTATAACGATTCTGCTTATAAACTAATAATCCTTGTGGTCTATTTAAATACAATGGGAGCATTAACAAATAATGATAGGGAGGATTATTTAATTCATTCATTGCCTTTAAATAAATATGAAGTAGTGCTGGCTAAATATGTCCTTGTATTCATATTGTTTGTAATTTCTATATTATTTATATCCATCATTTCACTTGTATTTAAAGGACTTAATTTAGTAGAAGATATATCTTACCTAAACATTAATACCATAATTCTTTTTTTATTAGCAATAGTGTTTACTACAGGTTTTGGGATACCCATAATGACTTATTTTGGTAGAGAATTTAGATTTGGAATAGGGTTAAATGGATTTTTCTTTTATTTTACATTTTTTAACTTGAACACTATTTTATTTGACGAAATGAAGTACAGCTCTACTAATGGAAAGTACTTTCCATTATTGATTGTGATTATTATGATATTTATGATAATCTCAATAATTCTTTCAATTAAGGGTTTTGAAAAGTGGGAAGCATAAGGAGGTTAGATGATGGAAGTACTTAAACTAGTTAAGAAGGAATTAAGAGTTTATAGGTTTTCAATTGTATTAAGCTGTTTATTTAGCTTTTTCTTTGGATTCTTAATTGTGCTGTCAAGGGATATAACAACAATGTATGTTATCTATACTTCCCATGCACTCTTCCTCTGTTTTTTTGCTTTCTTTGGTACTATGGAAAATAACATTAAAAATGATAGATTATTTATTAGTCTACCAGTAGATAGAAAAAATATAGTCATAAGCAAATATATCACTTATGTTGTTATATCTTTATTTCTTAATTTACTATATTACCTTCAGGTTTTATATTTTGAAAATGCAAGTAACTGGAATACTCCTTATATTCCTTTTGCTAATGTAAGCATTCATCTAGTCCTGGTATCTCTGGGAGTAGGTATAATAGTTGCATCTATAATTCATTTTTCATATTATTTAATAGGCTATAGGAAAAATAATAGGTCAAATCTAGTTTTATATATTTTCCTCATATTTGATGTAGGTACACTATTGGTATTTACTAGATCCAATTTTAGAGCAGTAAGTTTAGAGTCCATATTAACTAATGAAAACTTGACTTTGATAGCAATGGGAATCTTATTAGTTGGGTTTGTACTTTATCTAATATCAATGAAAGTCTCCATAATTCTATATGAAAAAACAGAAGTCTAAGGAACAAAGGGGTCGGCAGACTGTGTGAGATTAATTAATAAATCAACCTCGAAATTTTTGCAAATTAT
>CAZHLF010000082.1:0-9368 GCA_964532845.1 uncultured Tissierella sp. | reverse complement strand
TCACTAATATTGTCAGAGGCGGTAAGGAAAGACAAGATTCTATATATAATGGAATTATGGCATTGAATGAAAAAACTGATATAGTGCTAACCCATGATGGAGCAAGACCTTTTATTAGAACTGAATCTATTGAAGCTGGTATTTTAGGTGTTATTGAGTACGGAGCCTGTGTAATAGGTGTTCCTGTAAAGGATACAATAAAGGTAATTGACCCTAATAAGGTTGTACACCATACTCCGAAGAGAGATCTTCTATGGGCTGCGCAAACACCACAATGTTTTTGGGCTGACCTTTTGAAGCAAGGTTATGAATATGCAATTGATGAAGGGATAGTAGGTACTGACGATAGCTCATTGGTGGAAAAAATCGGCCAGCCAATTAAAATGATTATGGGTAGCTATGACAATATTAAAATTACTACACCTGAGGATCTAATAATTGCAGATTCATTTATCAAGGATAGAGAAGAAATTTTAAATAGAAGTGGAATACTTTAGGATGAGGTATGTATGAGAATAGGAATAGGATATGATGTGCATCAATTAGTTGAGAATAGAAAGCTTATTTTAGGTGGAGTAGAAATACCACACAAAACAGGACTGCTGGGACATTCAGATGCAGATGTTTTAGTGCATGCGGTTATGGACAGTATATTAGGAGCATTGGCATTAGGGGATATAGGCAAGCATTTCCCCGATACTGATATGGCTTACAAAGACATAAATAGTATGGAACTTCTGGAAAAAGTTTATAATATAATGAAGACTAAGGGATATGAGATTGGAAATATTGATGCAGTGATTGAGGCACAACTACCAAAACTGGCTCCATTTATAGATGAAATGAGAAAGAATATTTCTGAAGTATTACATACTTCAATTGATAATATTTCAGTTAAGGCAACAACTACTGAAAGATTAGGCTTTGTAGGTAGAGAAGAAGGTATGGCTTCTACTTCTGTTACAATATTAAATAAAATAATTGACAAGGAATAAGCTTTTTAGTAATATTGACTAAATGAAGTCTACAGTTGCATTGAAGGGAAATAGTAGCTAAGAATGGTCATAGAGAGGAAGCTGTATGGTGGAAGGCTTCTGACCCACTTGTTAGAGAACCAGTCCCAGAGCATTTATTTGGAAATAATGTACATTTAAACGGTTGCTACGTTATAGCTTTTGAGTGAACCTAAATGGTTTATTAGAGTGGTACCGCGGAAGAAGCCTTTCGTCTCTTATTTGAGATGAAAGGCTTTATTTTTTACCTAACCCAGTTTGCGGGAAAGCATGGATTCCTAGGTCGAAAATATTTAGCATTTAAATTCCTGCTCCCTCAAAAATTTGACTGAACTAGTATTTTTTATTTGTAAATTGGCATGATTAACAAGCTGAATATGTGGTCTATCTTAGTATAGTCAAAAGATGATGAGAAGATGAATTTAAATCCAAAATGTTGAACATGACTAGAAACTTTAATATATTCTGAATTTAAAGAAATGGAGTGATTTTATGAAAATGTCAAAAATGTATATGCCTACATTGAGAGAAGTACCTGCTGAGGCAGAAATTCCAAGTCATCAGCTTTTATTAAGAGCTGGAATGATTAGAAAATTAGTAAGTGGAGTTTATACCTACTTGCCACTGGGATATAGGGTTATTAGAAAGGTAGAGCAAATCTGTAGAGAAGAAATGGATAATTCAGGTTCACAGGAATTCTTACTTTCTGCACTACAACCAAGAGAGATCTGGGAAGCGTCAGGAAGATGGAAAGATTTTGGACCTGAAATGTGGAGATTAAAGGATAGGAACGAAAGAGAATTCTGTCTTGGACCTACTCATGAGGAGTATTTTACAACTGTTATTAAGGATGAAATAAAATCATATAAGCAGCTTCCTTTAAACATCTATCAAATTCAAACTAAGTATAGAGATGAAAAAAGACCTAGATTCGGACTTATGAGAGGTAGAGAGTTCATAATGAAGGATGCTTACAGCTTTGATGTGGATGAAGAAGGCATGAAGAATGCATATAAGATCATGTGGGATGCTTATGATAATGTATTTACAAGACTTAAATTAAAATACAAAATAGTACAGGGCGATACAGGTGCAATGGGTGGTAAGGTTTCTCATGAATTCATGGCAATGAGTGAGGTGGGAGAAGGCCTGATAGCATATTGTGATGCTTGTGACTATGCTGCGACAGATGAAAAAGCTACTGTAGTATATAATGTTGTCAATGAGAATGATGAGATGCTTCAAATGGAAAAAGTTCATACTCCAGATATTAAGACTATTGAAGAATTAAATGAATTCTTAAACGTAGAAAAAAATAGATTTGGTAAAGCTATTGTTTATTTGGCAGCTGGAAAGCCTATCGTAGCTATAATACCTGGAGATAGAGAGCTAAATCAGGTCAAGCTTGCAAACTACCTAGGGGTTGGCGAATTTGAAATGGAATTAGCTGATGAAGAAGTAATAAGAAGAATATCAAATGCAGATAAGGGCTTTACAGGACCTGTTAACCTAAATAAAGAAGCAAGAATAGTAGTTGATTCCAGAATTACAAAGATGAAGAATATTGTTGTGGGTGGAAATGAAACAGACTACCATCTAAAAAACGTGAATTACGGCAGAGATTTCATAGGAGAAATAGTAGAGGACCTATTGATGATTCAGGGTGGGGATATTTGTCCTCAATGTGGAGAAACTCTTAAAATGGACAGAGGCATCGAGGTAGGAAATATATTCCAACTTGGAACTAAATACAGTGAAAGTCTTGGAGCTAAATTTCTTGATGAAAATGGGAAAGAAAAACCATTTGTAATGGGAAGTTATGGAATAGGAGTTACAAGAAGCGTTGCAGCAGTAGTTGAACAATACCACGATGAAGATGGTATTATTTGGCCTCTAGTTGTAGCACCATTTCATGTGATTATTACCGTTGTAAATACAAAGAATGAAGAGCAAAATGCATTGGCTGAAAAACTTTATACTGAGTTAAGCCAAGCTGGATATGAAGTTATTCTTGATGACAGAGATGAAAGAGTTGGAGTTAAATTCAAAGATAGAGATTTAATTGGTATTCCTGTTAGAGTTACAGTAGGAAAACTAGCTGGAGATAATATCGTTGAATACTCCCTAAGAACATCCAAGGATAAAACAGAAGTAAATGCAGATACAGTGGCTGATTTGGTTAAGGAAGAGTTTGTTAAAGCTGGGCTTAGATAATAGTGAACAACGAACAGTGAACAGTGAACAACAAAAACGAAGAAAAGCATCTCAACAAGACAGAACATTTTGTGGTTTGAAGGCAGATGCATTCAAAAGATGATGAGCAGATGAATTCAAATCCAAAATGTTAAGCATGACTTGAAATTAAATAGCAAAGAGAACCTTCCCTAACGCTTGAAATCTTGAATTGAAAAAAGAATTGTCAATTGTCAATTGTCAACTGTCAATCGATACTATATAATATAAGTTAATTATCGGAGGTGGCAAAAGTGAGTGAAGTAAGAGTTAGATTTGCACCTAGTCCTACAGGATATCTTCATATCGGTGGACTTAGAACTGCACTATATAATTATCTTTATGCTAAAAACAATAATGGAAAATTTATATTGAGAATTGAAGATACTGATCAGACTAGATTGGTTGAAGACGCTATTGAAAACCTTATTGAATCCTTAAAGTGGGCTGGCGTTGAATATGATGAAGGCGTATTTGTAGAAGATGGAAAAGTTGTTGAAAAAGGTGAGTATGGTCCATATATTCAATCACACAGACTAGATATATACAAGAAATATGTTGATGAATTAATAGAAAAAGGCCATGCTTATTATTGTTTCTGTTCAAAAGATAGACTTGATAAACTAAGAGATGAGCAGAAGGTAAAAGGATTGGTACCAAAGTATGATGGATTCTGTAAAAACATTCCGTTAGAAGAAGCAAAAAAGAGAGTTGAAAATGGCGAAGAACATGTTGTAAGACTTAAACTTCCACATGATGTAGACATTAAGTTCCATGACTTGGTAAGAGGAGATATCGTTATAAACACTAATGATATTGATGATCAAGTGCTTTTAAAATCAGATGGTTTCCCTACTTATCATATGGCAGTAGTAGTAGATGATCATCTTATGAAGGTTACACATATAGTTAGAGGTGAGGAGTGGCTTCCTTCAACTCCAAAGCATATTTTCCTTTATGATGCTTTTGGTTGGGAAAAACCTGAGTATGTACATTTACCAACAGTTTTAAACAAAGATAGAAAGAAGCTATCCAAAAGACAAGGTGATGTTTCAGTAGATGACTTTAGACTAAAAGGATATTTACCTGAAGGTATGATAAACTATTTAGCCTTAGTTGGTTGGAGTCCAGATGACAATGAAGAAATTCTTTCATTAGAACAAATGGTTGAAAAATTCTCTTTTGAAAGAGTATCTAAAACTGGAGGAATTTTTGATAAGGACAAACTAAATTGGGTAAATGGTCATTATATTCGTTCTTCTTCTATAGAAAGAATTACTGATTTAGCGATTCCTTACCTTGTAGAGGCTGGATATATTAATGAAGAGTTTGCTAAGAAAGATTACGAATGGTTAAAGATATTAGTAGATACCGTTAAGGAAAGCCTTTCAACTGTAATGGAAGTAGTAGAAAAGGTTAAATTCATCTTTGATGAAGAAGTAGAAGTAGTAGAAGAGGGAGCGTTGGAGATTCTTAAAGGAGAGCAATGCGACGAATTATTCGCTGCTATAATTCATGAGCTAGAGGGAATAGAAGAGATAGACATGGAATATGCAAAAACCTTTATGAAGACTATCCAAAAGGCTACAGGAATAAAAGGAAAGAATCTATTTATGCCTACTAGAGTCGCTATAACTGGAACTGAACATGGTCCGGAAATGGTTAATATTGTATATCTTCTTGGTAAGGATAAGATAATAAATAGAGTGAGAAAATTATTAAATAAGTAAATTATAAAACCTAATAATGTGTACCATTGAACTAACCTTAAAAAGAGGTAGTAAAATCGTCTCTGTTTTAATGGAGACGATTTTTTCAAATTTTAATTATTTATTTAAAGTGAAGTAATAGGGAGGGGAAAGATATGAGGTTATTCAACTCATTGACTAGAACTAAAGAAGAATTTATTCCTGTTAAAGAGGGTCAAGTAAACATGTACAATTGTGGTCCTACAGTTTATAACTATATACATGTCGGAAACGCTAGACCATTAGTAATATTTGATACTTTAAGACGTTTTTTTATATACAAAGGCTATGATGTAAAATTTGTAGTTAACTTTACAGATATAGATGATAAACTTATAAACAAGGCAAAGGATGAGGGAACTACTGTAAAGGCCATTGCTGAAAGGTATATTGAAGCCTTTATGGAGGATGCCAAGGGGCTTAATCTTTATGATTATGCTACTATAAACCCTAAAGCAACAGATTTCATTGAGCAAATGATCACCTTTATAGATGGACTTATTTCTAAAGGTGCAGCTTATAACGTAGATGGAAACGTGTATTTCAGGGTAAATAGGGCTAAAGATTATGGCAAGCTTTCAAAGAAAAACATTGATGACCTAATTAGTGGCGCTAGAGTAGATATTAGCGAAGAAAAAGAAAACCCAATGGATTTTGCACTATGGAAAAAGGAAAAAGAGGGAGAACCGTCTTGGGATAGTCCTTGGGGAAAAGGAAGACCAGGTTGGCATATAGAGTGCTCAGTTATGGCCAAGAGTATATTAGGTGAGACTATTGATATTCACTCTGGTGGAGAAGACCTTCAGTTTCCACATCATGAAAATGAAATTGCACAATCTGAAACTCTTAATGAAAAGCCATTTGCTAATTATTGGCTGCATAATGGAATGATTACTGTAGATAATCAAAAGATGTCAAAATCACTAGGAAATTTCTTTACCATTAAGGAAGTAGCAAAAGAATATGATCTAGAAGTCCTGAGATTCTTCCTTTTATCAGCTCATTATAGATCACCAATTAACTTTAGTCGTGAAGTAATGGATCATATAAAAAATGGACTTGAAAGACTCTATAATAGCAAAAAAAATCTGGAATATCTTACAAGTAAAGCCCCAGATAGAGACTTAAATGGTGAAGAAAGTAAGGCATTAAAGGATATTGATAAATATAAAGAGGAATTTATCCTTTCAATGGCGGATGACTTAAATACAGCTGATGCTGTAACATCCTTATTTGAATTAGTGAAATATTTTAATACAAATTTCCATGAGGAAACATCAAAGAAATTGATACAATACGGCTATGATATTTTTACGGAATTAGCTAAAGTCCTTGGTATCCTTGAGAGGAAAGATGAAATTCTAGAGGAAGAAATTGTTCAATTAATCCAAAAAAGAGCAGATGCAAGAAAAAATAAAGACTATAAGTTGTCTGATGAAATAAGAGATACACTAAAGGAAAAAGGTATAATCCTAGAGGATACAGCAGACGGAGTAAAATGGAAAAGGATTTAAATATGGAAAAATGTAGTATATTCAGGAATGTAAATAAGAATTTAAGTGGAGAGGACATTATGATGCTCTCTCCTCTTCAGCTGGCATATATTGGTGATGCAGTTTATGAATTACTGGTAAGAACAAGTTTGTTGGACAAAGATACAAATGTCAATCAGCTTAATAAATTGGCCAGGAAATATGTAAAAGCTGAAGGGCAATCGAAAATAGTTCATGAACTAGAAGAGCTTTTAACTGATGATGAAAAGTATTATGTAAAAAAAGGTAGAAATACTAAGACTAATTCATCACCTAAGAATGCTGATATGATAGATTACAAGTATGCAACAGGCTTTGAGTGTCTCTTTGGATATCTTTATCTGAGTCATAGAGAAGAAAGAATCCAAGATTTATTTGAGTGCATACAAAAAATGGAAATATGAAAGAGGGGAATAATATGTTGAAGGTTGAACTATTAAGATATACACCAGATGGGGAGAAACTTGTTGCAGCTGCTGCAAAGTTGTGCTATTCTCCAGTTGGAGTTACTGAGATAGAAGAAGGACTTACAGAAGAAAAGGTTGATTCATTTTTAGACCTTTTAATGGATATGGGACATGCAAGCCCGATTGAACATGTTAATTTTACCTTTGGAGTTGAAGGTGTTTCTAGAACATTAACTCATCAGCTTGTTAGACATAGAATAGCAAGTTATTCACAGCAAAGTCAAAGATATGTAAGACTTAACCAATTTGATTATGTGGTTCCTCCACATATTGAGAACAACTCAAAGGCTAAAGAATTATTTATTAAGGCTATGGAAGATGATCAAAAGTATTATGACGAAATTTCAGCCCTACTATATAAAGACCACTTCGATAAATACATAGAAGAAGGGCTAAGTGAAAAGGTTGCTAAGCAAAAAGCTGAAAAGGAAGCAATAGAGGATGCAAGATATATTTTCCCAAATGCATGTGAAACCAAGATTGTGTTAACAATGAATACAAGGTCTCTTTTAAACTTTTTTTCATTAAGATGTTGCAATAGAGCACAATGGGAAATTAGAGAGTTGGCTATTCAAATGCTCATAGAATGTAAGAAAGTATATCCATTGTTATTTAAAAAAACGGGGCCGGGCTGTGTAAGAGGTGCATGTCCTGAGGGTAATATGACTTGTGGGAAAATTGTAGAGGTTAGGGAAAGGTTTAAAACACTTAGTGAATAGTGAAGAGTGAATAGTGAATAACAGAAAGGACAATGAACAGTAAACAAAGGATGTCGAGGGAACCTTCGGTGGCCTGAGTATATAGTTTTTAATCTTTTAACTATTAACTATTCACTATTAGTTATTCACTGAATTTACGAAAGGATTGAGTAAATTAAAATGGATGAGCAATATGTAGTCGGTAGAAATCCTGTAATGGAGCTACTTAAATCAGACAGAAAAATTGATAAATTATATGTTTTAAAAGGAGAGCTTCAAGGCTCAATTAACAAAATCCTTGGAATGGCTAAGGATAAGAATATCGTAATTCAGCAAGTAGATAAGAAAAAGTTGGATTCCATTGCAGAGGGAAATGCTCACCAAGGCGTTGCTGCGCTTGTAACTGGCTATGAATATTCAACCATCGAGGAAATCCTTAATAAGGCAAAGGGACTTAATGAAAATCCTTTTATTTTAGTGCTTGATGGTATTGAAGATACTCATAATCTAGGAGCTATAATCAGAACTGCAGAGTGTGCAGGAGTTCATGGTATAATAATTCCTAAGAGAAGATCTGCAATGGTAAATCAGACAGTCTACAAAGCATCAGCAGGAGCTGTAGAACATATGCTTATTGCCAATGTGGTTAATATTACAAACGCCATAGAAGAGTTAAAGGAAAATGGGCTGTGGGTATATGGAGCAGATATGGATGGGATAGACTATCATTTCAATACCTCAATGACAGGCTCTATAGCACTTGTTATTGGGAATGAAGGAAAAGGAATCTCCAGACTTGTAAAAGAAAAATGCGATGTTCTTGTAAAGATACCTATGGTAGGTAAGATTTCTTCCCTCAATGCATCTACAGCTGCTTCAATTTTAATTTATGAGGTTGTAAGACAGGCGTATGAAGGCAAAAAATAGAATAAAAGAATATTTATTTGTCGATGGCTACAATATTATTAATTCGTGGACAAATCTTAAAGAAAAGCAACAGATTAGTTTAGAGGAAGCTAGGGACGAGCTCTTGGAGATTTTATCCGAGTATCAATCTTATTCAGATATTGTAATTATAGTAGTGTTTGATGCTCATCAGGTTAAGGGCAATACTGGCAATGAGGATATGTATAAAGGCGTAAGAGTTGTTTATACTCGGGAAAATGAGACGGCTGATAACTTTATTGAAAGAACATTAAATGAAATAGGCAGAATTAAAAGAGTAAGGGTAGCAACTTCAGACTGGATGGAGCAGCAAATAGTTTTATCACGTGGAGGTACAAGAATTTCAGCCAGAGAGTTAGAAGTTGAAATTTACAATGCTAGGAACATGATAAAAAGAAAAAGAAAGTCAGCTAATAGAAAAAATGATCTTCAAATAGGTAGACTTGATGAATCTACATTAATAAAATTAAAAGACTGGGGTAAAACTGGGGATAAATCTTGACTTAAAAAATTGGATTAATTATAATGAACTTAATGAACTTCTTAGAGGTTCATTAAGTTCATTGGCGGCTGTGTGAAGCAATTTCATAGAAATTGCACTAATGACTAAATGAGGATAAAGCACCTCATTGCGGCTGTGTGAAGAAATTGCAAAGCAGTTTCTTGATCCTAAATGGACATAACGAGCGTTGCTCGTTGTATCCATTAGCGGCAGTGTGAAGTAATTGCAGTA
>CAZHLF010000081.1:0-9439 GCA_964532845.1 uncultured Tissierella sp. | reverse complement strand
GTCTCCTTATTACATAGTACGTTTTTTTCACCTAAAAATCAACAAAGAAAAGCCATAGAATGGAAAAATGACATTCTATGGCAAGTAAACTTGTTAATTTTTAAGCCCTAGATTTCTAAACTTAGTTCAACTCACAATTAACATTGAATTGCAGGGGTCCAGACTAAATAGCTCAAACCCGAGATTCTTCGAAAGCATCGATTATACTGTCCATATCAGATAAGCAGGGTGCCAAAATTGAATTTTAATTTTGTGCACATCGCTTAGTGTGTTCATCAATGACGGATCAGGTTGAGCTTAATAAGCTTAGTTCTTAGTTCTTAGTTATTAGTTGTTAGTTATTAGTTATTAGTTATTAGTTATTAGTTATTAGTTATTAATCTTTTCCATTGTCAATTGTCAATTGTCAACTGTCAATTCTTAATACTATTCACTATCTTTTCCGTCGATCTCCTCTTATAAATCGTATATGGAGTAATAACCTTATTTCCTTTTACTCCATTTTCTATTGCATTTACTACCAATTCCATTGCCTCTTTCCCCAGTGTTGCCGAATTAATGTCTACTGAGGTTAATGAGATTTCTGAATACTTAGATAGCATACTATTGTTAAAGCTTGCCAAGGCAATATCTTCAGGTACATTTATACCTAATGTCCTAAATGCTCTAAGTGTCCCCATGGCTACTAAATCATCTGTTGCTATAACTGCGTCAGGTCTATCTTTTAACTCCCCAATAATTCCACCATATTGGGTACCAGTCTTTTCGTCAAAGCTTCCTATAAATAATAGATCCTTACTAAATTTAAGTCCACTTTCCTTTAATGCTCGTTTATATCCATTTACACGATTTTTAGTAACTGTAAGCCTTTCATCTCCTGCAATCATGGCTATTTTCTTTCTACCAGCGGATATCATATGCATCGTTAGTTCATATGTTGCTTGAAAATTATCATTATCCACATGATTAGTTTGGGAGATGTGTTTATTTGGTGTTCCTATTAAGGAAAAAGGAAATTCTATTGAACATAGATAGTCTATATTTTCATCATCTATCTTGCTACTCATTAGAATTATACCATCTATCTTTGAACCTCTAATTAGGTTTTGAATAACTTTGAGTTCTTCATCCTTTTCTGAATTGGTGGACAAGAGCAAATCATAATTTGCTTTTGCCGCTGCCTTTGCTATTCCTCTTAATGCTTCTGGAAAGAATGGGTTTAAAAATATTTCTTCTGATGTCGTAGGCATGATAACTCCTATTGTACCAGTTCTGTTATTTGCCAATGATCTTGCAATAGCATTGGGATAATAGCCCATTTCCTCCATAATAGCATTAATTTTATCCGAGGTTTCTTTACTTATTCTTGGGTTCTTTGATATTACCCTGGAGACTGTTGAAGGAGATACTCCTGCTTTTTGGGCAACATCTTTTATTGTTACTGTGCTTTTTTTAATCAAAGTCTCACATCCTATTGGTTAATTCTATTTCCTGTTTCAGTATCAAAGTAGTGGATTGCATCAGAATCAAAACCAAAAGAATGTGTTTCTCCTTCATTATATTCATAGTGACCAGGAGTAGAAATGATTAGATCCTTTCCATCTGACAACTTAGCATAGAGAATCTTTTCCTTTCCTAATCTTTCTACTACATCTAATGTACATTGGAATGAGTCTCCATCTTGTCCGCCACTTCCAAATCTTTCAGGCCTTACTCCAACAGATACTCTTTTACCTTCATAGGATTTAAGAGAAGTTTCTACTTCTACTGTAGGGGTAATTTTAATAAGTCCATTGTCAGAAACAAATACCCCTTCTCTCATAGTACCTTCAATTATATTCATGGAAGGAGATCCTATGAACTTAGCTACAAATATATTTTGAGGTTTGTTGTAGAATTCATCTGGTTTTCCTGCTTGCTGAATCTTTCCCTTATCCATTAATACTATCTTGGTTGCCATAGTCATGGCTTCAGTCTGATCATGGGTAACATATATGGATGTTGTTCCAAGTTGCTTATGAAGTCTTACCAGCTCAACTCTCATATGTTCCCTAAGCTTAGCATCAAGGTTTGAAAGAGGTTCATCCATTAAAAACACCTTAGGCTTTCTTACCATTGCTCTACCAAGGGCCACTCTTTGTCTTTGTCCACCTGATATATCAGCAGGCTTAGAATAAAGATAATCCTCTATTTGCAATAATTTAGCTGCTTCTCTAACTCTTTCATCTATAACTTTTTTTCTCTCCTTTCTCATTGCAAGAGAGAATGCCATATTATCATAAACTGTCATATGTGGATAAAGGGCATAGGACTGAAATACCATTGCAATATCCCTATCTTTAGGAGATACAGTATTCATCCTTCTGTCATTAAACAGAAGATCTCCTTCTGTTATAGAGTTTAATCCAGCTATCATTCTTAGAAGGGTAGTTTTTCCACAGCCTGACGGTCCAAGAATTACACAGAAGTCCTTCTCTTCGATTTCAAGATTTATATTTCTTAGGGTGAATTCTTCCCTGCCTTCATATTTTTTTCCGATATTTTTCAAAATAACTTTCATAAAATCACCCTATCCTTTCACTGATCCACTTGTAAGACCGGATACTAGTTGTTTTTGTAATGCTATAAAAAGTATAACTATAGGTATGGCTGTTAATAGTCCACCAGCAGCAAAGGCTGGTTGGTTCATAGTTCTAAAGTCACTTATTAGGGTAAATAGCCCTGTAGCCAGGGTATAGTCCTTAGGACTTGTTAAAAGTACCTTAGCCATTAGATAATCCATAAATGGACCTATAAAGGACCAAAGTGCAATAATTGTAAGCATTGGTCTTGCTATTGGCATTATTATGAGCCTATATACATCTATATTAGAGCACCCATCTATTTTTGCTGCATCATCTAGCTCAGTAGATATGGAGTCAATATAACCCTTTAGAATAAATGTATTTGAAGCGATTCCTCCACCTGCATAGATTAATATCAGCATCATCTGCCTTGAAAACTGAGGTACGATGGATGTAATTATGGTATACATCGTAAAATATGCTGTAATTCCAGCAAATGTAGGTATTGTCTGAATCAATAAAATCGCCATTAGAGAGGCTCTTTTACCTTTAAACCTATATCTTGAATATGCATAGCCCGTAAATGATACTACAACTAATGTCAGTAGTGCTGTTGCAACAGCTATAACAATTGTATTCTTAACCCATGTGAGATACAGGGTTTCGGTAAATAGATATTTAAAGTGTTCAAAAGAAAACTCAAATATAGAATTTAATATTAGATACTGCTCTTGTTTTCCGTTGAAGGCTGAAACAACCATTTGGAATAATGGCCATATTATAGCTATTACCCAGGAAAACAAGATAATATATGTGAATACTAAGCCTGCTATACCAATAGGTGTTAATGGAGGTTTATCAGAAAGATATAGTTCATTTTTCTTTTTAAACAGTTTCATAGCCTCCCCTCCTTAAATCCTTTTGAATTTCTAAAACCTAGATATGCAAATACCATAAGCCCTAGAGAAATAAATATTGTTATGGCTGCACCTATGGCCTGATACTTATTGTCCATGGTTAACTTGTAGATATAGGAAATCAAAAGGTCTGATGAACCAGCAAGATTCCCATATTTATTAGGGTTAAATGGTCCACCTTCATTAAATAGGAATATAACTGAGAAATTATTGAAGTTAAATGTATATTGAGTAACTAGAAGTGGAGCAATTTGGAATAATACCAAAGGTGATGTTATCCGTCTCAATTTTTGCCAAGCTGTAGCTCCATCTATATCAGCTGCTTCGTAAAGGTCCCCAGGAATTGCCTGCAATACTCCTGTAGATAAAAGGAATACATACGCACTTCCTAACCATCCTTGCATAATAATCAGGGCTATTCTCGTAAGAAGAGGGTCATTTTTAACCTCTATACGCATACCGAAGATATTCTGCAAAATTTCTGTCATAGCAGCATTAGGCGAAAGAAGGATACTGAAGAACATTATGGTAATAAAGGCAGGCACTGCCCATGGTAAAATATATATTGTTCTAAAGAAGCCTTTGCCTTTTACTCTTTCATTGTTTACTAATAATGCCAGGCCAAAACCTATAGATATGGCTAAGGTTGTAGCTAACAATGTCCAAATAATGGTCCAGATAAATATCTGCCAGAAAACTGAACCAGCTAGCCCTTGACCCAAAGCTATTTGCTTATAGTTATCAAGGAAAATCCATTGGAATTTGGACTGATGCTTTGGATCCATATTGGTCATGGATAATAAAAATGTAGTGATTATTGGTACAATAACTACAAACAATGTCAAAATTAATGCAGGAATGGATACAACATAAGGAAATCCCTCCTGAGACAAAGATTCCTTAGACTCAAACCATTGTTTTGGCCTAATACCCTTTATGCTATTTTTTTCAACCTTTAAAACATCCTTAAAGGATGCTATCATAATTATTAATGCTACTAATACTAATAATACCGCTATTACGCCTTCTATCATATAAATCTGGGACTTGTCTATTCTTGCTCCACCTTCTGCTAAGGTAATAAGACCTCTGATACCTTGCCCTTGAAAGTTGTTCTCACCCATTGCATATGGGATGGCCATTCTATAGATATAAAATGTGGAAATTAAAAATAGGATTCCCTTAATGAATTGCTTGTTTAATAATTGTCCAAGTCCAGGTATTAGAAATGTAAGATATGCCACTATTGGACTTGATTTTTCTACTTCTATTGGAGTTTTTCTCCTTATTTCCGATATTTCTGCACTTAGGACCTTTTTTCTCTGTTTTGTTACATGTTTTATTTCATATTTCTTTGAGCTGATGTATTCTTTATTTGCCCTCGAAGGAGATTCCATTTTCTTAAGCTCCAAGGCCTTTTTATAGCTTTTCTTAAGTTGAATAATTCCATTTTTCTTTGCTTTCTTTGAAATACTTCCTTCTTTTCTCATTGTGGCAAGCCTATTAGTTTTCTCTTTTATAAGAGCTTTTTGCTCCGTTTTAAATTCTTTATATTCTTTATTTGCCTTGATATTCTCTTCATTAGTAATGTTTTTCTTATCTACCATTGCTTTCTCTAGATTACTAGTTTCAGTTTCAATAAAATTAATAATATCTGGAAGCTGCTTTTTATACTCAATATGATGTTTGTACTTCATTTGGGCATCATAGCTAATCCCAGTAAAGTTCTTGTAAAAGCTTGCCAGTTCCTTGCTTTTAAATAATTGTAGTTTTAATTCTTTTAGTTTACCTGATATCCCTTTTTCAAGGCTTTGTTCATAGGATTTAGTCTTTTCTCTTAATGCCTTTTTAAAAGAGCTCTCGTTGTTCTTGTATTCCTTAAGCTTAATATTATATGGATGTTTATTCTTATCCTTTTTTAAACTCTCTAGTTTTCTTTTAGATTCTAGGTCTCCTGATTCTTTAATCTTTTTCTGTAGAAGTGCTACTTCTAGCAGATATTGATTTTTTCTATCATATTGATTCCCTATATTATCATATAAATATTCATTATAATCATGCAAGCTTATCACCACCTTAATTCTTTATGTAAATATTAAAAAAGTTGAATAAAAGGGAATAGAGGTATCCCCATATTCCCTTTAGTCTTTGTTTTTCTAGAAATTAGCCATCATTGCATTAAATGAAGCTTGAACTTCTGAATAGGCCGCTTCTACATTAGCAGGATTAACTGCTGACCATGAAAGCATAGCATTTTTCCAAGTATCCCAAACTGAACCCCACTCAGTAAATAGTGGACGAGCTGGTGCATCTTGATATGACTCAAGTACAGCACTTATAACTAATTTATCAGTTTCTGATAAATCTGAGTTCAAGTAAGCGTCTGCATCAACATTTTCTAAAATTTTTCCAGTTGCTTTGAAGAAATCAACAGCAAATTCTGGATTAACTACTTCTTCAATGAAAGCTTGTGATAAAGCCATCTTATCTGCATCGCCTTCATTTCTTGAGTTAACTGCTAATCCCCAGCCACCTTTCCAGTGTGCTAGTGGATAGCCTGCTACTGTAACTTGGTTTATAGGAAGTATTTCTATATCAGCTCCGTTATTAGCTAGATTTGATAAAGAGCCTGTTGACCATGGTCCTTCAAGTCTTATAGAAGTCTTTCCGCCTGAGCTGAATTGAGTATCCATGTATCCCCAAGCTGCATCAGCATCCCATAGAGATGTTCCTGCAGTTTTGTGTGCTTTCCAGTAGTCGTATAATGCTGTAAATACAGCTTTTTGTTGATCATTTAAATCAGCAAAATTCTTAGTAAAGTCAGAGTAAAGATTTCCTTGGTCATCATGACCTAATAATTCTATTCCTCCAGCATTTGCAAAAGATACTCCAAACCAAGCATCAAATGCTGGAATTAGCATATCTTCATAGTTTAACTCTGTAAATTCTATTTCTTTTGTTAAGTCAATTCCTGCAGCTGCTGCATTTGCACTATTTCCAAAGTTGATAAGTGTCTCAATATTCATAGGGAATGCTAAATAATCACCATCAATATTGAAGTTTCCGCCTAATCCTTCATCATAGTTTCCAAATCCGCCTAAATTTTCAGCCATTACCTTTGCATCAATAGGTGCTAGAGCTTCATTTAATGATAGTCCATAGATTCTGTCAGCTGGTATTGCAAATACGTCTGCAATGTCAGTGTTAGTAACATCTGTTTGGTCCAATACATCTAAATGGTCAAAGGAGCCAGTTTCAATAAACTCAATAGTTGCCTTTGGATTTTCAGCCAAAACTCTTTCTTTAACTTGCTCATAGTATCCTAACCAACCGGATTCTACTTGTACAGATATGGATGCCTCAATGCCTTCTGCAACTGGTTCAGCAGGTGTAGCAGGAGTTTCAGCAGGTGTTTGAGGTGATTCTGCAGGTTTAGTTCCACCTGAACAAGCTGTAACTACTAGAGCCAGTACTAACACTAGTGTTAAAAACAAATTCTTTTTCATTAAAATATCCCCCTTTTATATTGTTTGCGTATATTAAGCCAATGCATACGCTTGCATAACATGGTTCAATTATATCACCAATAAATTATATTGGCAACCAGTAAAAGTTTTTAGTTGAGTAATCTCTATTAGCTGGAGGAAACTCCAGCTAATAGACTTCAAATCACTTCTTTTGATTTATACCCCAAATTTCATTTGCATACTCTATTATTGTTCTGTCAGAACTAAATTTACCAGCATTGGATATATTCTTCCAACATTTTTTAGCCCAACCAAGCCTGTCCTTATATGCTTCATTTACTTTGTCTTGAGCTTCTCTATAGCTTTGGAAATCCTTTAATATAAAGTAATTATCTGCTTTATGCCAATGTTCTCCTTTAAGAAGTGAATCATATAGTTCCTGATATACTCCTGTTCCTTTATCATCGAAAGTACCATTAATAAGAGTATCAACTGCTCTTCTTAATCCAGGTACAGTTGTATAAGGATCATATGGGTTGTAGTTTGATTCAATCTCAGCTATTTCCTCTACCTTAAGTCCAAAGATAAAGTTATTTTCCTCACCAGATTCCTGTACTATTTCAATATTTGCTCCATCTAATGTTCCAAGGGTTGGTGCACCATTTAGCATGAATTTCATATTTCCTGTACCAGATGCTTCCTTGCCTGCAGTGGAAATTTGTTCTGAAACATCAGCTGCCGGGAATAGTCTCTCTGCATAAGATACTCTATAGTTTTCAACAAATACAACTTTAATCTTTCCATTAATGGAAGCATCGTTGTTTACAAGTTGTGCAATATCATTTATAAATTTAATTACGGCCTTTGCTCTAAAATACCCTGGTGCTGCCTTGGCTCCAAATATAAAGGTTCTGTTTACCATTTCCATATTAGGATTTTCTTTTAATCTATAGTACAGATCCAGAATATGAAGTGCATTTAGAAGCTGTCTCTTGTATTCATGCATTCTTTTTATCTGCATATCATAAATGGAAGAGGGGTCTATCTCCACTCCATCATGTTCCTTTATATATGCTGCCAATTGATCTTTTTTACTTTGCTTAATATCTAGGAATCTCCTTAGAACACTTTCATCATCAGCAAATACTTCTAACCTCTTTAAAAGAGATAGGTCAGTTATCCACTCATCTGTACCTAAGAGCTCAGTTATTAGATTGGATAATTCAGGGTTTGATTGTAATAGCCATCTTCTTTGAGTAATTCCATTGGTTTTATTATTAAATCGGTGGGGGAATATTTTATACCACTGAGCCAGTTCTCTATCCTTTAATAAGTCAGAATGAATCTTGGCAACTCCATTTATACTCTTAGAGCCATAAATTGATAGGTGGGCCATCTTTATCATATCATGCTGTATTATTTCATATTGATATGCCTGACCATTATATATTCCCTTTCCTGCAAGTTCTTCCATTAGTTGAGCGTTGATTTTTACTATTATATCAAATATATTCGGTAATAATGATTTATATAGTCTTACAGGCCATTGTTCCAGTGCTTCTGCTAGTAATGTATGATTTGTATAAGCAATTGTAGAGGTTACTATCTTCCAAGCATCTTCCCAGCTTAGGTTCTCTATTTGGGTTAATATCCTCATTAATTCAGGAATAGCTACTGCAGGATGAGTATCATTAAGTTGTATTGCATGCAATGACGCAAATTCATCAAAATTGTCATGAGTCTTTTTATAATTTCTAACAATATCCTGCAGGGATGCAGATACAAAGAAATATTGTTGCTTAAGTCTTAAGATTTTTCCAGCATCATTTGAGTCATTTGGATAAAGTACTTTACCAATATTTTCAGCATCATTTTTTTCTTTTACAGCCAAATCATAATTTTGATCGTTAAAGGCTTTAAAATTAAATACTTCAAGTGGCTCCGCAGTCCAAAGTCTTAATGTATTAATAGTTGTTTCATTATATCCAATAATTGGAGTATCGTAAGGCACAGCATAAATATCTCCACTTGAAAAGCTTACTTTTACCTTTTCATCTTCTTTTCTAATGGACCACGGGTCTCCATATTTAAGCCAGTTATCTGCTACTTCTACCTGGAATCCATCCTTAAACTCCTGTTTGAATATTCCAAAGGAATATCTTATACCATAACCAGTCAATGGATAATTAAGGGTAGCAGCAGAGTCTAAGAAACACGCTGCTAGTCTTCCTAAACCACCGTTTCCAAGGCCTGCATCCTCTTCTGCTTCTTCGATTTGGTTGTATTCAATACCAAGTTCAGTTAAGAGTCCCTCTATTTCTTCTTTAAATCTCATGTTTATTAAGTTGTTGGATAAAGCTCTACCCATTAGATATTCTGAAGAAAGATAATAAGCTCTTTTCTCCCCTTGGAATTTCTTTTCAGATTTTCTCCATTCTGGAACTATTTCCTCCATTAAAGCCTTTGATAATGCACTATATTTTTCCTTTAT
>CAZHLF010000080.1:0-9468 GCA_964532845.1 uncultured Tissierella sp. | reverse complement strand
TGAATAAGAAGATTCATCAAAGCTTAAAGGAGTGGAAAATTTGTTAACAGGAAAGCAAAGAAGCTATTTAAAAGGAATAGCGAACAATACAGACCCTATATTTCAGCTTGGTAAAAATGGATTAACAGAAAATTTTATTAAGCAAGTAGATGAAGCATTGGAAACAAGAGAGATTGTTAAGATAAATGTATTGAAAAATTGTATGGAGGATCCAACAGAAGTGGCAAATGAACTAATTGATCAGTTGTCAGCAGAGTTTGTTCAATCTATTGGAAGAAAATTCGTATTATATCGTGAATCAGAAGAACATAAAAAAATAGAATTACCTAAGTAAGAAGAAAAACTTTAGAAAAAGCTTAAATGTTTTTCTTGTTACTCAAAACGGAAAGTCACTAAAATTAAAGATAAAGATAGTAGGTCTTTCCTATTCGTAATTACTAAGCTTCAGAACTATGGTTCTGAAGTTTGTATTTAGGAGGCTAATATGAAAATAGGTTTAATGGGGGGAACTTTTAACCCCATTCATTTAGGACATTTGTTAATAAGTGAATATATTCGTGAGAACTTCCCATTAGACATAATTATCTTCATACCATCAGGGAATCCTCCCCATAAAGATTTAGATCATGTTATTGATGCTCATCATAGGTATAACATGGTAAATTTAGCTATAAAGGATAACCACTATTTTACAATATAAGATATTGAAATCAAGAGGTCTGGTAAAAGCTACACCATTGATACCATTGATGAAATAAAAAAGAGCTTTCCAAATGACAGTATCTATTTCATAATAGGAGGAGATTCTCTTTATAATCTAACTACTTGGAAGGATTATCGATCTCTTTTTAATAAAACAAGCTTTATTTTAATAGATAGACATGGTATTGAAGAAAATAAGATGATTAACTATATTAAGGAACTAAAAGAAGAGTTTGGAGCCAATATAGACTATATTGATGGACCACAGATAGAAATATCATCAACTAATATTAGAAAAAATCTTATAAATAATAAGTCGATAAAATATATGGTAACTAATGAAGTAGAAGATTATATAACCAACAATAGGTTGTATTTGATGGGGGATTAATTTTGGATTATTCAGTAAAGGAAAGACTTATGAAGTCCATTGGACAGAAGAGATATGAACATTCTATAGGTGTAATGGATACTGCTATAGCCCTTGCTACCTTTTATAAGGTTGATGTTGAGAAAGCAAAAATTGCAGGTTTATTGCACGATTGTGCTAAGTTTAAGGACTCACAGTATCTATTGAAAAGAGTAAATGACTTTGATATAATGCTAGATGAAATTACCGTTCAAAACAAGGAGCTTATCCATGGACCTCTAGGTGCAAAGATTGCAGAATTCGTTTATGAAATAAAGGACAAGGAAATCTTGGATGCTATTCGTTATCATACAACTGGTAAGGAGAATATGAGTCTATTAGAAAAAATAATATATATAGCTGATTATATTGAGCCTAATAGAAATTTTCCAGGTGTAGATTGGTTTAGACAGTATGCATATAAGAACTTAGACAAGTGTCTTAGACTATCTATGGACCAGACTATTAAGTATTTAGTTGAAAAAGGTAAACTCATTCATATAGACACAATTAAGGCAAGGAATTATTTGATTTCCATAGAAAAGAGTGAAGTAAATGCTTAAAAGATTTTTTAGAGTTTTTATAAGTTTTACAATAATTTTTAGCATAGTTTTTTTAGGAGCAAATTTATACTTAGGAAAAGAGAACAAGCAGTCTGAAAAACTTACAAAGAGTTCAAAGGATTCAATTAATTTTCTTTTAATGGGAGTAGATAGCAAAAATGTTAAAGAAGAAAGTAAAACCAGGTCAGATACACTTATGGTATTTAATGTAGATAAATCAACAGGTAAAATTTCCATACTTTCCATTCCGAGAGATACAAGAACTGCGATTGATGGAAGAAAAAATAAGGAAAAAATAAATCATGCTCATGCTTATGGTGGACCCGAGTTGACATTAGATACTGTTTCTAGATTACTTAATTTAGATTTAGAATATTATGTAGTAGCAGACTACAATTTTGTAAAAGAGTTTGTAGATTTAATTGGTGGTGTAGAAATTGATGTACCTATGGATATGTATTATGAGGATCCAACAGCTGACCCACCACTTTTGATAGATTTACAAGAGGGAAATCAAGTCCTAAATGGGGACAAGTCTCTTCAATACCTTAGATTCAGAAAGGGATATAAAAATGCTGACTTAGGTAGAATTGAAGCTCAACAGGGTTTTATGAAGTCATTAGTTAAAAGAACCTTAAGACCTGTTAATATATTTAAAATACCTCAAATGTATACAGCATATAATGATTATATAACAACAAATATTCCCCTTGGTACGATTGCAAAATTTGGCTTAAGGTTCAATAAATATGATATGTCAAATATGCATACTGAAACACTACCAGGAGAACCTAAAATGATAGGTGGAGTTTCATATTTTATAAACTATGAGGATGCTACAAGAAAAATAGTGATGGATTTGTTTAATATAGATGATAATTATGCTTTAAGTAAGTAATTTAAAAAAAGGAGGTGTTAGTTTAATGACAGAATTGGATAATAAGCTGTCTATAATAAAAAATGCTATTGAGGATAAAAAAGGGATAGATATGCAAGTTTTAGATATCTCTAAAATGACATCTATAGCAGATTATTTTGTAATTGTTAGTGGAAATTCATCAACACAGGTTACTAGTATAGCTGACGAGGTTGAAAGCAAAATGTTTCAAGCAGGATTTGACAAGGTTTCCAATAAAGAAGGTTATGGTAGTGCCAGATGGATTTTAATAGATTTTGGTGATATAATAGTCCATGTATTCCATAAGGATGAGAGGGAATTTTATAATCTGGAAAGATTATGGTCTCATTTTGAAAGAAACTAAGGAGGAATTTTAATGAGTTTAAATTTAGTAGCAACTGAAAAAGCACCAGCAGCAGTAGGTCCATATTCACAAGCAGTAACTATAGGAAACTTAATATTTACTTCAGGACAACTTCCAATAGATCCTAAGAGTGGAGAATTGGTTTAAGAAATCACTGCAGCAACAAGACAAAGCTTAGACAATGTAGTAGCTATTCTTGAAGAAGCGGGTACTACTTTGGAAAAAGTAGTAAAGGTTACTGTATTTGTATCTGATATTAAGAATTTTGGAGCAATTAACGAAGTATACGCCCAATATTTCTCAAATCATAAACCGGCTAGAAGTTTAGTGGAAGTATCCAACCTACCAAAGGGTGGAGTAATTGAAATAGAAGCAATAGCTGAACTTTAAAAAAATAAGCCTTGGTCAATTCATCATATGACCTAGGCTTATTTTTTAGCATTTAATTAATATGGCATTCTATAAGCAGTTCTTCGTGAGCGTCTTTTTTTGCGTTTTTGTAAATTGATTGCTCTTAATAAAATAACTATTAAGAACACGAATATGTACCATTTAGATAATATCTTATAAACAAATGATGTAGAAGGGTCTTTTTCTATGTCCATGGTTGAAATAAGATTTGTTTTTCCGATTACTTCTCCATCCAAGTAAAATTCAGTAACTCCAAGAATATCTCCCTTGCTTATTGGAGCTTGTAAATTCTCCCGTAATATGATTTTTCGTTCTATTTTACTAGAATTATCAGCTTTAATTGGGAAAGTTAGGTCCTTGTCCAAAACTCCTGCAACGAATCGTTGTACTCCATCCTTGATTTCGATATTATCCATAAACTCATTTCTGTAGCTGATTATCTCATTTGAATATGTATTAAATCCATAATTGAATAATGTATGAGTATCCCCATAGACATTTGCACCATTTGCCTTTAATACAACAGAAATTAGTCTTTGTCCATCTTTTTGGGCGAAGGATACAAGACAATTTAGAGCATGGCTTGTAGTTCCTGTTTTAACACCTCCAGCGCCATCATACTTTATTTGAACATTGTTACCATTAACATTTACCATTTCATTGCTAAATAGAAGTTTATTTGTATTTTTTAAATATCTAGCCTCTGTTTTTTTGTTTGTTGGAGGTATTGTATATGTAACAGTATTTACAAATTTCCTAAATACTTCATTTTCCATAGCATACTGACCAATTAAAGCTAAGTCATGGGCAGTTGTTACATGCTCATCATCGTGTAAACCATTAGGGTTTACAAAATTTGTATTAAGAGCACCTATTTCTTTTGCCTTATTATTCATAAGTTGTACGAATCCTTCTATAGAGCCTGATACATGTTTTGCTATTGCAAATGCTGAATCATTAGCTGATTGTACTAATAAGGCATAAAGCATTTGCTCCATAGTGAGCTTTTCACCTGGTTCTAATGCTATATGGCTACCTTCTGTGAGACTAACACACTCCTGGTCCACTGTTACCACATCTTCCAAATTACCATTTTCTATGGCTAATATGGCTGTCATTATTTTTGTAGTACTAGCAGGATATAATTCCTTGTCCATATTCTTTTCATATAGAATCATTTTAGTATCATAATCCATTAGGATTGCTGATTCACCTTGAATATATAGATTATCTTCTGCAAAGGAAAGTGAATAAGTACTAAGAAATATAGCAATAATCAGCAAGAAACTTACTTTCCTCAAATAGATCACCCCTTTGTTGTATTTTTCCCCTAAATAATAAAAATCTACTTTTAATTTTAATATAGACCCATTAATAGAAAATTCATATATCATTATATCAGATATTAAGGCATATTTTAAGTAGAAATAATTATTTGACAAAAAAAGAGGAATTTAACCAAAGTAGTCGAATAAATAGGTATAATATATGGAGGAGGACTAAAAATGGGTTCCTTTACAAAGAGTGAACAAATCGTTATACTAATAATAGTTTTGGCAATTATTCTCATTCTAGGATATAATTTTATTATTAAGGATATAATGTCGGAAAAAGAAGTACCAATAGCTCTTTTAGATCAAATAAGTATACCTGAAAGTACTGAAGAAGAACCCATTGCAAATACAATTATTATGGTACATATCAGCGGGCAGGTCTATAACCCTGGCTTAGTTGAATTAGTTTTAGGAGATAGGGTTATAGATGCTGTAAATCTTGCTGGAGGTTTAACTAGGGATGCTGACTTAGATAGAATTAATCTAGCACAAAAGGTACAGGATGAGGAGAAAATATATATCCCTAAAATTGGTGAGATTTCAGAACCTATTATGGAAGGAAACATATCAAATGTTTTATCAAAAGAAGGTACTACATTAAATAGTACTAAAATAAACATCAATCTTGCCACAAGTGATGAACTGGACAAACTCCCAGGAATAGGGCCTGTAATAGCACAAAGGATAATTGACTATAGAAGTTCAACTCCATTTAAAAATATTGAAGATTTGAAAAATGTATCAGGTATTGGAGATAAGATATATAATGGACTTAAAGAATTGATTACTGTTAAGTGATGGAGGATATAATGGATACAGAAAATATAAAGTTAACACAACTTACAAAAACTTCAGGGTGAGCGGCGAAAATTGGTCCTGAGACCTTGGCACAAGTTTTGTGCCATTTACCAAAGATGCATGATGATAATTTAATAGTAGGACTTGAAACCTCTGATGATGCTGCGGTTTATAAAATAAATGATGATCTGGCAATAATTCAGACTCTGGATTTTTTTACTCCAGTTGTTGATGACCCATATACATTTGGACAAATTGCTGCCACTAACTCACTTAGTGATATATACGCTATGGGGGGAGAACCCAAAATTGCTTTAAATATAGTATGTTTTCCTGACTGTTTAAAACCTGAAGTATTAGCTGAAATATTAAGAGGTGGTTCAGATAAAGTTATGGAATCTGGTGCTGTTATAGCAGGAGGACACTCAGTATCTGATGATGAGCCTAAATATGGTTTATCAGTAACAGGCTTTGTTCATCCTACGAAAGTACTTACTAACAGTAATGCGAAGGTTGGGGATGTACTAGTATTAACAAAACCTATAGGTTTGGGAGTTATAAATACTGCAATTAAGGCAGAGCTTGTAAATGAGGAAGTATATAATAAGGCAGTAAAGGTAATGACTACACTAAACAGATTTGGAAAGGATGCCATTGATCGGGCTGGAGGTGTAAATAGCCTGACTGATATCACTGGATTTGGATTATTGGGTCATGCACTGGAAATGGCTGAAGGTAGTGATGTTACAATTAAAATCCTGGCTAATAAAGTGCCTATTATTGATGGGGCAATGGAATATGCAAATATGGGTCTAGTTCCAGCAGGTGCTTATTCAAATAGAAAACATGTTGGGAAAAGCGTATTATTTAAACAAGAAATTCCCAAGTATCTAGAGGATATATTATTTGACCCACAAACTTCAGGAGGGCTTCTGATATCAATCAAAAGGGATAATCTTGATTTATTATTACAAGAACTATTGAAAAGTCCTGTTGAATTTGCTGTTATAGGTGAAGTAGTCGAAAGAAAGGATTATTTTTTAGAAGTTGAATAGAAAAGGGTGATATTATGGGAAGTAGAAATCTATTTACTTTGATACCCAAAATAGATGAGCTGCTAGAGAATAAAGAAATCAAAGCCTTAATGAATACAATTCCAAGAAAAACTGTACTAGATGCAATTAGAGAGGAAATTGATATATTAAGACAGAAAATAAAAAATGGATTAAATGAAGATGAAGTAGTTAAAATTATTGGACACTTAGATAATTATATTATTGAAAATGCATTAAAGAGAAGTTCAAAAAAGCTAAAGAGGTGCATAAATGCAACGGGAGTAGTACTTCATACCAACCTTGGGAGAGCATTGATTGCAGAAAAGGTTATGGATAGTATTCATGATATAGCAACACATTACTCAAATCTAGAATTTGATTTAGAAAATGGGCTTCGAGGTTCAAGATATAGCCATCTTGAAGAGATAATTAAAGATGTTGTTGGTGGGGAAGCTTCAATGATTGTAAATAACAATGCTGCAGCTGTAATGCTTGTTTTAAATACAATGGCAAAGGGAAAAGAAGTAATAGTCTCAAGAGGAGAGCTTATAGAAATTGGGGGTTCATTTAGAATACCAGATGTAATGGAAGCTAGTGGTGCATCTCTGGTGGAAGTTGGTACAACAAATAAAACTCACCTTTGGGACTATGAGAAAGCAATTAATGAAAATACAGCTGCCCTATTAAAAGTTCACACATCTAACTATAAGATTATGGGGTTTACGTCCTCGGTTGATTCAGATGAGTTGTCCTTACTTAAAAGTAAATATGATATTCCAGTTATTGAAGACTTAGGTAGTGGAGTGTTAGTAGATTTATCAAAGTATAACTTGGAATATGAAAATACTGTGCAGGATAGTTTAAGAAAAGGTGTAGATGTAGTAACTTTTAGTGGTGACAAACTTTTAGGGGGTCCACAAGCTGGCATAATTGTAGGAAAGAAGAAATTTATAGATTTATGCAAGAAGAATCCTTTAACAAGGGCTTTTAGAGTTGATAAGTTTACATTAGCAGCATTGGAGGGAACACTTAAATATTACCTGGATGAGGAAAAGGCTGTAAGAGAAATTCCTACCCTTAGAATGCTCACCACTCCAATTGAAGAAATAAATAAAAAGGCCGAGATTTTAAAGAGTTTGATATTTAAGAATATATCAAGTGATTACCTGGATGTTTGTGTAGAAGAAAGTTATTCTGAAGTTGGTGGAGGTTCATTACCAATGGAGAAACTTCCTACAAAGTGTATAGTTCTAAATATAAAAAAACGTACCTTAAATGATTTTGAGAAAAGACTAAGGAGTTATGATGTACCTGTTATTGCTAGATTGAATAAAGAAAGAGTTTATCTTGATTTAAGAACAATTAATGAAGAAGAATTTGGGCTTATACTTGATGCAATTAGGTATGCCTTGGAATGTTGAGGTGTTTAAGATGAAGAATTTTATTATTGGGACAGCAGGACATATAGACCATGGTAAAACCACATTAGTTAGATCACTAACGGGAAGAAATACAGATAGGTTAAAAGAGGAGCAGAAAAGGGGAATATCAATAGAGCTTGGTTTTACATACTTTGATTTACCAAGTGGACAAAGAACAGGTATAATTGATGTTCCAGGTCATGAAAAGTTTATTAAAAATATGCTTGCAGGTGTTATTGGTATAGACCTGGTTTTACTAGTTATTGCAGCTGATGAGGGGATAATGCCCCAGACTGTTGAACATTTAGCTATTTTAGATATTCTAGGAATTAAGAAGGGGATAATAGTTTTAAGTAAATCTGATTTAGTTGATGAAGATTGGATGACATTAGTAGAAGATGATATAAAAAAAGAAGTACAAGGGACATTTATGGAATATAGTCCTATTGTAAGGGTCTCATCGACAAAGAATGAAGGAATACAAGAACTAATTAAAATTATAGATCAAATGTCTAGTGATGTGGAGGATAGAAATATCAATGACATGCCAAGACTTCCAATTGATAGAGTTTTTACGATTTCAGGCTTTGGAACAGTAGTTACAGGTACCCTACTAGCTGGACAATTTAAGGTGTCAGACGAGGTGCAAATATATCCTGGGAGTCTTAAGGGGAGAATTAGAAATCTTCAGGTCCACGATATAGATGCTCCTGTTGCTTATGGTGGGCAAAGAGTTGCTATTAACCTTGCTGGAATCAAGAAAGAAGATATTCATCGGGGGTCAGTAGTTGCACCTATTGGTTCAATGATGGATACATCGCTATTGGATGTAAAAATAAAGCTATTAAAATCTATAGATAAAATAATTTCCAATAGAACCAGACTTCATCTTTATATTGGGACTGAAGAAGCCATATGCAGAGTTATATTATTGGATAGAGAAGAGTTACTTCCTGGAGAAGAAGCATATGCTCAGTTAAAGCTGGAAGAAAATATTGTTGCAAAACGTGGTGATAGATTTATTTTAAGGTATTACTCACCAATGTTTACAATAGGTGGTGGAGTTGTATTAGAGCCTAATGGGGATAGGAAAAAGCGATTTGATGAAAATGTAATCGAGGAATTAAGAGTAAAGGAAAAAGGTAGCTCTAAGGATGTACTAGAGAAAATTATTCTATCAGATGAATTTAAATCAGTAAAAGAGTTATCTTTAAAGACTTCTATGCTTGAAGAAAATATTCTTAAAGATATGGATTTATTAATTGGGGAAGGAAAAATTATATTATATAGTAATTCAAAGGATTTCTATCCAATTCACATTGAACAATATAATAAATTAAAACATAAACTTTTAAGTGAGATAAAGGCATATCATGAAAAATACACTTTGAGATTAGGTGTTTCAAAGGAAGAAATCAGAAGTAAGATTCTATATAAATTTAAACCTAAAATAGCAGACCAAGTCATTCAAAGCTTTTTGGATTCAGATGACTTAGCACAAGTAGATGATTTA
>CAZHLF010000079.1:3880-9580 GCA_964532845.1 uncultured Tissierella sp. | reverse complement strand
GACTAAATTAGACTGTTTTTGAAAAAGGGGTCTAATTTACTTTTGCAATTAAGTTTCATGCGATTTCCGTGGTTATTAGAGCAGTAATGCTTGACAATATTATTTTATTAAAGTATAATCAACTAAAATAGAATTTAGGAAATCATTTTCCTACCGCTAAGCTTTAGTTTATCTTTTTATATTCAATGTACTTTTAGATATAGCATTATCTTGTGTAAATTGGGGTGTTTTATATGACAGTTAAATTTAATGATTCAACAATATTTATTACCGGACAAGCAAAACCAAGTAGTGAAGATGCAATTAATGCCATGTATCATGTATTCTCTTTATGTTTAATTATTGATGTAGATAGCGATATTGTTCTTAATTTAGCATGTAATACAATAATGGATGAGACGGAAGATTTCATAAGAGAGTTGATTTGTGGTAAAAATTTTGTAACTGAGTTAGATTTAATGATCGAAACTATAAGAACTAGATTCTATGCACTAGTACAAAAGACATTAATTGTTGCACTGAAAGATGCACATAATAGATACTTAATGATTTATCCTGAAAAACGAATGAAGTAAAATTACATAAAAAGAGTCTTTCTTATTGGGCGGTAAGCAACCCTTATCTACCAAGGTAATTAAGATCAAGTCGGTGAAATAAATATATTTCATCTTCTTGATCTTTTTTTATTTCGATTAAGAAAGGTTAACCTTTATTTCTTTTGTGAAAAGGACTTTTGCATATTAGTACAATAATTTACCATATTCATAGCTTTTTTAAGTGTTTGTTCTATTTAATTTAAAAGGAGAGTGATCTTGTAATGTAATGGCTAAGTAAGCAACGTTTAATAAAGAAGTTGAAGTTGTAAAAATGCAAACAATTAAAGGGAGGAAATATCGTGAAAAAACTAATGAGTTTTATTATTGCTTTATCTTTAATCATTACCATGTTTACAGGATGTACTAGCACAGCACCAAGTAAAAACAATGCAGATGCACCATCAGAGAATAATGGGGAAATTAATCTAGGTGGTAATTATACTATGGCAACTGCAGGTACTTCAGGGAGTTTTTATCCATTTGGTGGAGCCCTTTGTCAAATAATTAATAGAGAAATAGGCACTAATATTACTGCAAATGCTACTGGTGGTGGCAAGGAAAATTTAGCCTTGCTTTCAAGTGAAGAGGTAGATTTTGCACTATTAGATGCCGATATGATGTCCTATGCCTTAACTGGTACTGAAAGCTATGAAGATAAAAAGATAGATACATTCGGTACAATAGCGAGTTTGTTCCCACAAGTATTACAAGTAGTTGTAGCAGAAGATAGTGATATAAACTCAATTTCTGATTTAAAAGGTAAGAGGGTGTCTGTAGGAGATGCTGGTTCGGGAACTGCTGTAAATGCTAAACAACTTTTTGATGCTTATGGTTTAAGTTTTGATGATATGAAGGTTAGCTATATATCATTTAAAGAATCTGCTTCTGCATTTCAAGATAAAAGTCTAGATGCCTTCGTTGGAGTTTCTGGTATTCCTACTTCAGCTGTTACAGAAACTAGTTTAACTAGAAAGATAAAATTACTTCAAATTGATAAAGAGCATATGGATATTTTAATGGATAAGTATTCCTTCTTTGCTCCTATCATAGTAACTAAAGATGTTTATAATACCTCAGCTGATATAGAGACTATTGCAGTAAATGCAACAGTAGTTGCGCTAAAGTCTGTGAGTGAAGAAGTAGTATACAACTTTACAAAGGCTATGTTTGAAAACCAAGCAGAGTTGGGAGAAGTAAATGTTAAAGGGAAAGATTTATCAATAGATACAGCTCTTAATGGAATAGATACAAATTTTCTACATCCAGGTGCTGCTAAATATTATAAAGAAATAGGGATATTAGAATAAGTCTTAAATATGAGAAATAGAACTATATTCAGAAAGGAGATTATGAAATGGCCTTGTTGAAAAAGAAAAAAACTTCTACAATTGAAGATATAGATCTTTCAAAGTTGGATAAGGAGACCAATGTACGACATCTAATTGGTTTACCCCATATATTAACGACAATTTACTTGGTATCTTTTACACTATTTCAACTTTATGCTTCTATAACAGGAACTATACCTGTTCAAGTTCTGAGAATGACGCATTTAGGTTTTGCCATACCGCTATGTTACTGGCTATACCCATCAACTTCAAAGAGTAGGATGGATAGGCTAAATATTTTAGATATTATACTTGGATGCTCTTTCTTAGGGATAGTAATTTATTATTTGGTTAATTTTAATGCTTTACTCGAAAGAGTAGGGTCTTATACTTCCCTGGATTTAATTCTTGGAGGAATTGGAATATTACTAGTAATGGAAGCTTGTAGAAGAGTTGTTGGTGCTCCCATAGTAATAATTGCAACTATATTTTTAATATACGCTTACTTCGGCAATGCATTTCCTGGTTTTTTATATCACAAAGGATATTCTGTATCTAGATTGATATCTCAATTATTCTATAGTACTGAAGGAATAATCGGTTCACCACTAGGCGTTAGTGCTACCTTTGTTTTTTTATTCATTTTATTTGGAGCATTTTTAGAAAAGACAGGCATTGGTAATTTTTTTAATGACTTTTCAAATGGTATAGCAGGAAGTAAACCTGGCGGACCTGCTAAGGTTGCTGTTATCAGTAGTGCTTTAGAAGGAACTATCTCTGGTTCATCGATTTCAAATGTAATGGGATCTGGTGCTTTCACTATTCCGATGATGAAGTCATTAGGATATAAACCTGAATTTGCTGGAGCAGTAGAAGCAGCGGCTTCTACTGGTGGGCAAATAATGCCTCCAATAATGGGAGCAGCAGCATTTCTTATATCCGAGATGTTAGGCATAAAGTACTTTGATGTTGCAAAAGCAGCAGCTTTACCAGCACTATTATATTTTGTTGGAATATATATTATGGTTGATTTTACAGCAAAAAAGGAAAAGTTAGTAGGACTGCCTAAAGATCAGATGCCAAGTGTAAAATTATTATTTAAAGAAAGAGGTCATTTGATAATTCCTCTAGTTATTATAATAACATTTCTTTCAGTTGGATTTACTATTACTAGAGCAGCACTTTGGGGTATTGTGGCAACAATTTTTGTCCCAAATTTACGTAAGAATACAAGAGTACCTTTAAAAAACATAGCCGTATGTATTGTAAACGGAGCTAAAGGTATACTTGGAGTTTCGTGTGCATGTAGTGTTGCAGGGATAATTGTTGGAGTAGTAACAATGTCTGGACTAGGTCTTAAATTAGGAGAGGGACTGCTGGGTTTGACTCAGGGGCTTCTGCTTCCTACATTATTTTTTACTATGATTACATCTATAATACTTGGTATGGGTGTACCGACAACTGCAAACTACTTAATTACATCAACTATTGCAGCTCCAATTCTAATTAAGATGGGAGTTCCCATATTATCAGCACATTTATTCGTATTCTATTTTGGGATACTTTCGGATATTACACCCCCAGTTGCCCTTGCTGCCTATGCTGGTGCAGCCATAGCAAAAGCTAATCCATTTAAGACTGGAGTAAATGCAACTAAATTGGCTATAGCAGCTTTTATAATACCTTATATATTTGTTTTAAGCCCTCAAATGCTATTGATTGATGTCACCATAATAGGGATGATCCAGGTTATTGTATCCTCAATTATAGGTATGGTCAGTATTGGTGCAGCTTTGGTACACTACTTAGTAACTGATACAAAATGGTATGAAGATATAGCCCTTGGTCTGGGTGGATTAATGTTAGTTTACCCAGAACCAATATCTGATATTGTAGGATTGGCTATAATTGGATTCATTTATTTAATGCAAAAGAAAAAAACAAGGAGATTATCATTTAATTAATTTAGAAGTATTCTAAGTGTACAAGTTAATAAAATCTTTTTTAAAGGGAAACAGTATTAAACATTGTTTACAGATTTATAAAAGATCAAGCTAAACCTTCTATGTACTTAGGTTTGTTTGATCTTTTATATTTTACAAATAAAATTACTTACTTAAAGGAGCTGAATAGTATGATTAAGGAAAACGCCATAAAACTTGTGGATCTTTTCGATCCTGAAATTGCAAATCTTTTGCATTTGGAAGAGGAACGTCAAAGAACTACTATAGGATTAATTGCCTCAGAAAATGTGGTATCTCCACTTGCTTCATGTTTAGAAGGAAGTGTATTTACTAATAAGAATACTGAAGGTTATGCAGGTAAAAGATATGTGGGTGGATGTGCTAATGCGGATGCAGCAGAGCTATTGGCAGTAGAAAGACTTAAAACTCTATTTGGATGTGAGCATGCAAATATACAGTCTGGAAATGCTACAATTGCAAATTTAGCGGTTTTGGTAGGACTTCTAAATGAAGGTGATACAATTCTAAGTATGAACCTTAGTGATGGGGGGCATCTAAGTCATGGAGCAAAGTTCCATATGAGTGGACAAAGATATAACTCAGTTCATTATGGCGTAAATAAGGAAACCGAACAAATAGATATGGATGAAGTTAGGGCACTAGCATTGGAACATAAACCACGTATGATAATTTGTGGAGCTTCATCATATCCTCGCACTTTAGACTATGAGAAATTTCGAGCTATAGCAGATGAAGTAGGTGCATATATGTGGGCTGACTGTGCTCATGATATTGGCTTAATTGCAGGAGGCGCAATTCCTAGTCCTGTGCCATATGTTGATATAGTAACCTTTTCTACTCAAAAGACTCTAAGAGGTCCTAGGGGCTGCGGAATTATTATGTGCAAAAGGGAATTAGCGGGAAAGATAGATCGGGGTGTTTTCCCAAGGATACAGGGTGGGCCAAAGGCTGATATGCTAGCTGCAAGAGCAGTTTTATTCAAGGAATGTATGGAACCCGAATTCAAGGCTTATGCAAAACAAGTAGTTTTAAATGCAAAAGCATTGGTTAAAGGCTGTGAAGAAGAGGGGTTAAGAATTATTACAGGAGGAACCGACACCCATATGGTTATGTTAGATGTTACCTCTTTAGTTCCTTCAGGCCAGGTTGCAGAGACTATATTAAACCAAGTTGGACTAGTTACAAACAAGAATATGATACCTTTTGACCAACTCCTACCATCAGTTGCTAGTGGCATTAGAATAGGAAGCTCAATAATGACAACCAGAGGAGCTAAGGAAGAAGCCCTTTACCATATTGGTCGTCTATTAGGAAGGACTCTTAAGAACTATGAAAACGGTGAAGTTTTGGAACAAATTTCTAAAGAAGTACGTGATATAGCTATTTCCTATCCTATGTTCTCTAGCGAATGGATAAGTGAAGCAATTCGTTCAGATTTTGAGGAGATGTATCTAAACAAGTAAGTTAATATAACATAACCCATTATATTATTAATAGTAATGGGTTATGTTATTTAGAATGATTATTTACTCATTTCAATTATAAGAAAATGCGATGTTTCTAGTGCTTTAATCTGGATATTTTCTTCTGTAATTTCCAATGCATCTCTTGTATTTAATATAATATTATTTATATCAGAAGAGCCTTCAATTTGTACTAAATATAACTGTCTGTTTTTTTCAGTTTTAAAGTCTATTTCATTATCTTTATCTAATTCTAGTACAAAGATATTAGAATCCTGGTTGATTCGTATTGGCGCATTTCCATCTTTTGAAGATACTATATTCAGCC
>CAZHLF010000079.1:0-3870 GCA_964532845.1 uncultured Tissierella sp. | reverse complement strand
TAGTTTGGCTCATATCCCTTTTTATCTGGAAGGATCCATATTTGTAAGAATCGCAATATTTCATTTCCTAGATTATGTTCACTATGGTATACACCAGTTCCAGCACTCATATATTGTACATGCCCACGAGATATGGTGTTTTTGTTTCCCATACTGTCCCCATGAGTCAATTCAGCATTTACTACATAGGATACAATTTCCATATCTCTATGAGGATGAGTATCGAACCCTGTACCAGCCTTTACTAGGTCATCATTAATAACTCTTAAAGAACCGAAATTTATATTATCTGGATTATAATAATTTGAAAATTAAAAATGAAATTTACTTTTTAACCATCCTAAATCACTGCTTCCCATATTATTACTGTCTATTTTTCTTAACATATTTAACCTCCTTTTATTACTTTACTTTTACATTCCTTATGCTATAATGATATCAAATATAGTACTTAAGGCAAGTATGCACTTTTTAGTATGATACTATACAAAAGGAGAGTAATGGAATGGATAATCATAAAGAAGAAATATATAGTTGTCCAATTGAATACACCATGAATTTGATTGCTGGTAAATGGAAGATGGTTATCCTATGGCACTTATCCCAGGAGAAGGTAATGAGATATGGTGAGATTAAAAAAACTTTGAATAACATTACCCATAAAATGTTAAGCCAACAGTTAAAGGAACTGGAAGCTGACGGATTTATAAATCGGGTAGCATATTCACAGATCCCTCCTAAAGTAGAGTATTCCCTCACAAAGCTAGGAGAATCATTTCTCCCTGTAATGAAAAGTTTGAGTTCTTGGGGTGAAAATCATTTAAAGGGAGATGTATAGAATGAAAATTGTTGTATTAGATGGATATACATTAAACCCAGGAGATTTATCCTGGGATAGATTAAAGACACTGGGGGATGTGGATATTTACGATAGAACATCCTATAACCTTAAAGATAAAGAATTAATTATAGAAAGGTGTAAAGATGCAGAAATAGTCATAACCAATAAGACTCCTTTAGATAAGGAAATCATCCATAGTCTTCCAAATTTAAAATATATTGGAGTTTTGGCTACCGGATACAATGTAGTTGATATCCAAGCAGCAAGAGAAAGACAAGTTGTAGTTACTAATATTCCAACCTATGGAACTACCGCGGTAGCTCAAATGACTTTTGCTTTACTATTGGAAATGTGTCATCACGTCAGTGATCATAGCCAAGCTGTTTTTAATGGTGAATGGTCTAGAAATCCAGACTGGTGCTTTTGGAATCATCCATTGATTGAATTGGCAAGTAAAACAATGGGGATAGTTGGATATGGGAGAATAGGAAGAAAGGTTGGAAAAATATCACAAGCCTTTGGTATGAAGGTATTAGCTTATGGTGGTACCCCTGATTATTCTCTTGAAAATGAAAATATGAGATACGTGGAATTAGATGAATTACTTGAAAAATCTGATGTTATAAGCTTACATTGTCCCTTGAATGAGTCTACTGTGGGAATAATTAATAAGGATACTATTGGAAAAATGAAGAAGAGTGTTATGATTATAAACACATCAAGAGGACCCTTAATCATTGAAGAAGATTTAGCAAATGCATTAAATGAGGGTAGGATAGGAGGAGCAGCCTTGGACGTAGTTTCAAGTGAACCAATTAATCCAAATAATCCACTACTCAAGGCCAAAAATTGCATTATTACTCCTCATATTTCCTGGGCACCAAAGGAATCAAGAGAAAGACTACTAAACATAGCAATTGACAACATATTAAACTTTATAGAAGGTAATGCAACAAATGTTGTTAATTAAAACGAGAGTAAAAACTATTGCTTAGAAGGATAAAAAAATGGGATAGGTGAGATTATGGAAAAAACTTTTGTAATGATTAAACCTGATGGCGTAGAAAGAAGGCTTATGGGTGAAATCATTGGGCGAATTGAGAAAAAAGGATTTAGAATTAACAAAGCTCAACTTAAAAAGCCAACTAGAGAATTAGTCCAAGAACATTATTTAGAGCATAAAGAAAAACCTTTCTATGGGGAACTTGTAGACTATATTACAGACCGAACAGTTATGGCTATGGAAGTAGAGGGCGACTCGGTTATAGAAATTATGAGACTGATGATCGGACATAGAGATCCTAAAGTTGCACTTCCAGGTACTTTTAGAGGTGACTTTGCAAATAATACTACAGAAAATATAATTCACGGTTCAGATTCCCCAGCATCCGCTGAAAGAGAATTAAAACTATGGTTTGAATAGGATGCATGAATGATTTTGTGTACTTTAAAGGCTGTTGATAAACTCAACAGCCTTTTTTAATATTTTACTCAGCAGGATTTAGTACAGTAATTCTTCCTTCTAGTTCTGGAGCTATGGTTACTACTTTTTGAAGGTATTCAACAAATGCATCTCTTAAGAAAAGTTTAGTTCTCAAGACCTCTGTAGTTTCATCCCTCATCATAATGAAATTATCTCCACCACCAGTCAAGAAGTCATTTGTTGCCACCCTATAAACTTTATCCAACTCTATTGGTTTATCATTAAATAGAACTTCAGTGACTCTTGAACCAACTTCCTTAGAAGCATCAAAGGTATATTTAAGTCCTGAAACTTGTAGGAATCCACCGGCTGCACCAGGATACCAAGAAACACCATGCTCCAGTGCTTTCCAAATAGTCTCTCCAGTCGCTTCAACAACTACTATTGTATTGTCAAATGGTAGAACAGCATATACTTCATTCATTGTAATAGGACCTATATCGATGCTGGCTCTTACTCCACCACCATTAGTTATACCAATATCTGCTGTGGCAACATCCATTAAGCTGTCGGCTATAACATTGGCTAAATTTGATTCCTTCATTCGAACGGTACCTCTTTCGCCATCTAAAACTACAGTGGTTTCACCAACCACATTGTTCATTTTCTCATCTATTTGTTTGCTATACTTTGCGATAATTTCATCAACAACAGGATCACTTTCAAGATTTTCTGTTATGATAATATGCGCAAAGTTTATTCCCAAAACTTCATTTTCTAGTAAATTGATATTAATCTTATTTAATACCTCAGCATGTTTACCTGGAGAAATTAACCAAGTATCTTCTATAAGTTGTGGGAAGCCTACAACGTCTTGTCCACCTCCAATTTCAATGTCTATTCCTTCAACTTTAGTAGGAAGGATAGGGTTATTTCCATGGATATGAGCTAAAGCAATGATTATATCTGTGTCATCTTTTATTTCATCTACAACTTCTTTTGCTGCCTGGAATTGCTCCTTGAAGGTTATTCCTTTTACATTGTTTGGATGAGTATATACATGACTCATATCATCTGTAATACCAACAATACCTATTTTAACACCATCTATTTCTTCAATTGTTGAAGGTGCTAAAAACTCTGGATATTTATTTTCGTAATAGGTATTCGCTGAAAGGAAAGGGAATGATGCAGTTCCGGCATTTCTTTTCATAACTTCAAATGGGAAATCAAAGTCGTGATTCCCTATTCCTATTGCATCATATTTCATTTCATTCATTACTTCTATAGTTGATGCTCCCTCAAATAGGTTTCCAATATTCGTGTTGTAAGGTGCATCTCCACCATCTATTAGTAATGTATTTGGTTGAATTAATCTAAAATCTTTTATTATCTTACTCATTCTAGAAAGTCCACCCATAGGTCTTTCCATTCCCGCAGCTTTATATGGCTCTAAATGTCCGTGAATATCAGAAGTAGCAAAAATAGTTATTACTTTGAAATCGGGACTTGATAGAATATTGTTTAGAACATAAGCAGCCTCATCTCTTTTAATAAGCTCATCTGATTTTGCAAACTCTTCATCTACAAATCCAGTAGCTATAAG
>CAZHLF010000078.1:0-9781 GCA_964532845.1 uncultured Tissierella sp. | reverse complement strand
TTATAACGAGGTAAAGATGTCCCCCACTTCTATAAGTGGCGGGTACCTATTAGTAAACAAGGTGGTGTGTGTTAATCACCAACCTCGTTGCAATGGTGTGAAGTAATTGCTACGCAATTACCTCTGATATTTAAACGGTTTTTATGTACTTTTCTTATTGAAATACAGTTTAAAAAGTGTTATGCTTACTATAGATACAGTTAGACAATACATAACAATTGTACCAATACACTTTAAGGGGCGGATAATAATATGAAAAATAATAGATTAGGTGAATTAACTAAGGCTGCAGTACTAATTGCGTTGACTGTAGTAATGACAATGGTGGTACAGATACCCACACCAAGCACAAATGGATATCTCAATCTTGGTGATATGGTAATATTCATAGCTGCCATGATGCTAGGTAAAAAAGGTGGTCTTGTAGTAGGTGGAGTAGGCTCTGCATTGGCAGATATTCTTCTTGGATACACTCATTATGCACCTATTACTTTAGTAGTTAAAGGTTTAGAGGGCTTTATTGCTGGAGCAATCCTTCAAACTAAAGTAGGTAAGAAATATCCAATTTTAGCAACTGTTATAGGTGGCATCTGGATGGCTTTAGGTTATTACACTGCAGAAATCTTTATGTATGGGGCAAAGGCAGCAGTGGTAGGAATACCAGGAAACTTAATGCAAGGATTATTTGGAGCTGTTTCAGCAGTTGTACTGTATAAAGCACTTTCAAAGGTTCAGAAAGGAATATTTGTAATGTAATTTTGAGCTCTCTTTGTGAGGGCTTTTTTGATGCCTAAATAAAAATAAACTCTTGACCTTTACGTTACGTGAAGGTATATATTATTTGTAGGAGGTCAATATGGAGTATACAGTACAAAAATTAGCCAAATTGGCAGGAGTAAGTAGCAGGACCTTAAGATATTATGATGAGATTGGAATTCTAAAGCCGGCGAGAATCAATTCATCTGGATATCGTATTTATGGAAGGCAGGAAGTAGATAGATTACAACTTATTATGTTTTATAAAGAATTGGGACTAGATTTAGAAACCATAATGAAGATTACTACACTACCTAATTTTGATGAAACTTCAGCGTTAAGTGAACATCGAATTAAATTACTTGAACAAAGATGCAGGATTGAGACTTTACTAAAAAATCTAGATAAAACATTGGCATATAAGAAGGGAGAGATTGAAATGAATGATAATGAAAAGTTTGAAGGTTTAAAGGAAAAACTCTTAAGAGAGAATGATGAAAAATTTGGGGATGAAGTGGAAGAAAGATATGGTGAAGATATAGTAAAGAAGTCTAATGAAAGATTTAAGAATATGACTCAAGAGGATTTTATCAAACTAAATGAACTAGCTTCAGAGGTGAAATACTATCTGGGAGAAGCATTTAAGCATAGAGACCCATCTAGTGAGCTAGCTCAAAAAGCTGCACAACTTCACAAGGAGTGGATTACTTTAAGCTGGGGAACCTATGATAAGGAAGCTCATGCTAATTTGGCACAGATGTATGTTGATGATGAAAGATTTAGGGCATACTATGATGATAAGGATAAAGGCACAGCAGAATTTTTAAGAGATGCAATATTTATAATGACTGGAAAAAAGAAGTAAGTAGGAAGACAGGCTAAGATGAATAATTTAGCTTGTCTTCTTTGTATTTTGAAATAACTATAGTATAATTGTTTTAGAATAATTATCAGGGGTGGAGGAAATGGGATCTGAGAAAATCATATATACAAGGTATGATAATAATAATTTTCAGTTAATTGAAGTAGAAGATTTAATCAATTTGCCTGATTTTAATGATGTTGGAATCAAATGGCTTGATATTATGGGCCCATATGACGAAAAACTCATAGAGGATATAGGCAAAAAATTTGATATCCATAGACTAGTAATAAAAGATATTCTAAATACTGATTTAAATCCTAAAATAGTTGATTATGATGACTATATATTCTTGATAGTTAAGACAACTGAATTTATCCACAGTGAGCTAGAAACAAAGCAAATCTCATTCCTCTTATATAAAGATAAGTTAATTTCTATAAGTGAAGCCCCCTCTGAGGTATTTAAAGAATTAAATGAATCAATTGAAGATTTGATAGGTCTTAGAAAAAATGGTACAGATGATTTATTGTACTTCCTACTTGATGCAATAGTAGACAATTACTTTTCAACTATAGAAGTTATTGGGGAAGAGATAGATGATTTGGAAGATTATCTTTTGGATAATCCTACAAAGGAGTTTTTAAAAAGAGTTTATGCAATAAAGAGACAACTTATATATATGAGATCTCTTCTATATCATATGAGAAATGTTACTGGAAGCTTGGCTAAGGACGAGTTCGACTTGGTTGACGGGAAAACGATTTTTTATCTTAGAGATGTTCATGACCAGATTGTTGAGATCATAGACCTTGTTGAAACTTATAGGGATATTTGCTCCAATATGCTTGACTCATATCTTTCAAGTATTGGCAATAAGACAAATGAGGTAATGAAGGTTTTAACCATATTTTCAACTATATTTATACCTCTTACATTTTTGGCTGGAGTTCATGGTATGAACTTTAAATATTTCCCTGAGCTTAATTGGAAATACGGTTATTTGGGATTTTGGATAATTTCAGCACTGCTTATAGCATTTATGATAAGGTTCTTTAGGAAGAAAGGGTGGCTTTAGTATATTTGAGATTTTTTCTCCACAAAGGGTAGAAATACAATATTAAGTTATTGGAGTTGATAAAATGAAAATTGTTACTATAGTTGGAAGTTTAAGAAAGGATTCCTTTAATAAAAAAGTTGCATTATTCATGCAGGATAGGTATAAAGGAAAACTGGATATGGAGATACTTTATCTAAATGAAATTCCTTTATTTAATGAGGATATTGAAAAGGACCCACCGGAAGTTGTTAAGGTATTTAAAAGGAAGATTTGGGAGAGTGAAGGAATCTTAATAGTAAGTCCAGAGTATAATCATTCAATCCCTGGAGGTTTAAAAAATGCATTGGACTGGTGTTCAAGAGTGGACAGAGTTATGTTAAATAAACCTGTGTTTATGGTAGGAGCTTCCAATGGAAATGTAGGTACCGCAAGAATGCAAGGACAGCTTCATCAGATACTAAATGCTCCTGGATTAGCCGCACTTACACTTCCAGGAAACCATGTATTGATCCCTAATGTTCAGGATGATTTTGATGAAAATGGAAATTATATTAATCAACGTACAATAAAGTATTTGGATAAAGTAGTTGATAATTATATTGCTTGGGCTGGAAAAATAAAATAAATTTTCATTTGAAGGGGGATATCCATGGGGAAAGTAAAGTTTACAGAAACTGCTTTTAGAGATGCTCATCAGTCTCTGATAGCAACTAGAATGAGAATTGAGGACATGTTAAGTATTGCAGAGAAAATGGATAAGGTTGGATTCCATGCTATGGAAGTATGGGGTGGAGCCACATTTGACAGCTGCTTAAGATATCTAAATGAAGACCCCTGGGAAAGACTTAGGGCTCTAAGGAAAGTATTTAAAAAAACTAAACTTCAGATGCTTCTACGAGGTCAAAACCTATTAGGCTACAAGCATTATCCGGATGATATTGTTGAGGAATTTATAAGATTATCCATTAAAAATGGAATTGATATTATTAGAATTTTTGATGCATTAAATGATTTAAGAAATTTGAAAACTTCTCTGGAAGCTACAAAAAAATATGGAGCCCATGCACAATTGGCAATTAGCTATACAACAAGCCCTGTTCACAATTTGGAATATTATATAGAGCTTGCTAAAGAGATGGAGAAAATGGGAGCTGACTCCATATGTATAAAAGATATGTCAGGAATACTATTACCATATCCAGCATATGAATTGGTTAGTGAATTAAAGAAGGTAATCACTATTCCAATAAACGTTCATTCACACTTTACAAGTGGAGTTGCAAATCAAACTTACTTAAAAGCAATAGAAGCTGGAGCTGATATTATCGATACAGCTATCTCCCCACTTGGCAATGGTACAAGTCAACCGGCAACAGAGTCTATGGTTGCATCATTATGGGGCTCAGAATACGAAACTGATTTAGATTTTGATTTATTACTTGAGGTAACAGAGCATTTTAAATCTTTAAGAGATAAATATATAGATGATGGTTTGATGAGTACAAAGGTATTAAATGTAGATGTAAACACATTAAAATATCAGGTTCCAGGGGGAATGCTTTCAAATCTTGTTTCACAACTTAAAGCCCAGGGCAAAGAAGAATTATATGATGAGGTGTTAAAAGAGGTTCCAAGGGTAAGGGAGGATTTAGGTTACCCACCTTTAGTTACACCTATGAGCCAAATGGTGGGAACTCAGGCTGTATTCAATGTGGTATTAGGTAAGAGATATAAACTAATACCAAATGAAGCTAAGAACTATGTAAAAGGCCTATATGGAATGTCAGCAGCACCTATTTCTGAGGATATTAAGAAGAAAATAATTGGAGATGAAGAAGTATTCAAAGGTAGACCTGCAGATTTACTCCATCCTCAACTAGAGGAGGCAAGAAATCAAATAAAAGAATATTTAGAGCAGGAAGAAGACGTATTATCCTATGCACTATTCCCAGAGATTGCTTTAATGTTTTTTAAAGACCGCCTTGCAGAAAAATACTTTATATCAACTGATCTTTTGGATAAAGAATATCAAACACATCCAGTATAAGTATAGGAGCTAGAAGCCATTGATTTATTTCATAATCAATGGTTTTTTCTGTAAGGAATTGGATAGTCCTACTTTTACTAAAAAAGCTAACTATAGAAAACCAAGTAGAGTACAATAATTGGGTATATATTGAAAAAATAAGATTAGGAGGAAATTATGGCTAAGTATGATTTTGTTTTAAAAGAGACGGATGGCAAAGATATTTCATTACAAGATTTTAAGGGCAAGAATATAGTACTTTATTTTTACCCAAAAGATGATACATCTGGTTGAACAACTGAAGCATTGGAGTTCGTGGAACTCTTGGATGAATTTGAAAAACTTGATACTGTTATTGTGGGTATAAGCAGAGATAGTTTAAAGTCTCATGCTAAGTTTAGGGATAAATATAATTTACCATTTTTACTTCTTAGTGATGAAACTGAGGAAGTGCATAAAATATTTGATGTTATGAAAATAAAGAAAATGTATGGAAAAGAATATTTAGGAGTGGAAAGGTCAACATTTGTGTTTGATAAGGAAGGAACCCTTATCAAGGAGTTTAGAGATGTTAAGGCCAAAGGCCATGCAAAGGAAGTGCTTGATTTTATTATGAGTTAAAATTATTATCAGACAAGGAGGACAAGTGAAACGTCCCCCCTGTCTGATTTTTTATACTGCCCATTCTCCATCTTTAAATATCTGAATAACCTCTCCATTATGAGTAGTACCCACAATTGATAAATCCTTTGAGCCTACCATAAAATCCTCATGGGTTAGGGAGTTGTTTACACCGGACTTGTCTAGCTCTTCTTCTGTCATATCTTCTCCACCTATCAGGCTGGTAGGATAAGCCTTACCAAAGGCTAGATGGCAGCTGGCATTCTCATCAAATAGAGTATTGTAAAATACTATATCAGCTTTGGAAATCGGGGAACTATAAGGGACTAATGCTACTTCACCAAGGTATTTTGCACCTTCGTCAATATCTAGTAAATCTTTAAGAATTTCCTGTCCTTTTTTTGCATAGAAGTCAACTACTTTTCCATCTTGAAATTTCACCCAGAAATCATCAATTAGATTACCACCATAGTTTAAAGGTTTTGTGCTGTATACAATCCCATTTACACCTTTTTTATGTGGCAGAGTATATACTTCTTCCGTAGGCATATTTGCAACGAAATAGGTTCCTTTTGCATTTGTACCTGTTCCACCGGACCATTTATGGTCTTTAGGAAGCTCAATATTTAAGTCAGTTCCATTGGATGAAGTATAATGTAGAGTTTTGAATCGCTTTTCATTTAAATAATTTACTTTTTCACCTAATACATTAATATGATCTTTCCAAGCTTTAACTGGGTCTTCAAGGTCCATTCTTGTAGCTTTTAGTATTGCATCCCACAGTTTTTCAACTGCTTCATCCGGGGTTAAGTCTTTAAATACTCTTTGAGCCCAGCCCTTTGTTGGAATTGAGATTACGCACCATGAGTTAATATCATTCATTGTATATTTTCTAAATGGCTTCATTACAATGCTTGCTGATTTATTAGCTACAGCTATTTTTTTCGGGTCTATTTCTTTTAATAGCTCAGGATCATCTGCATGTATAGATATAAAACCTGCCCCTCTTTCTGCAAAATCTACCATAGCTTCGCAACGCCATTTAGGGAAGTTTTCAAATACTTCCATTGGTGCGTTTTCATATTTTAACTTAGTCAATACATCGTCATTCCAGTTGATATATACTTCGGATGCTCCCTTTTCGTATGCGTTTTTAGCTAATAATCTTACAAAATCTGCTCCTTCAACAGGTGCTGTTATAACTAGTGGCTGATTTTCTTGAAGATTTATCCCTACTTCAATTGTTAGTTTGGCATATTCGTTCATTTTTGTTTGAAAATCTTTCATTTAAACACCTCCATAAATTCTAATTCTAGTTTATAGTAAAATAATGGCTTTGTAAACAATGGAAAAAGAGTACTTGTAATATCTTTTATGAGTAAAAGGAAAAGTTGCATCCAATGGTTTTTAAGGGGCTGTTATTTTGAAAAGTGGGTATATATTATATACAAAAATGGAACATTCCAGTATAACTCATATGTTTAAAGAGGAGGAATCTATATGAAAAAAATACTGATTGCAATTGATGGTTCCAAGTATTCGGATAAAGCCTTATTTAAGGCAAAGAAAATTGCTGCTGCACTAGAGGCTGAAGTTACAATACTACATGTTATTAATCCCCTTAAAGACGAACTTTATATCAATACTAGGGATTTAAGCAATGAGCTTACCAATTATGTATTGAAGCATGGTGAAGAAATAATTCAAAAGGCAAAAGAAATATTTGAAGGATTTCAAGGACATCTTAACACTAGCATAAAGACTGGAGATGCAGTAGATGAAATAGTTAAGTTTGCCGAGGATGGTGGCTATGATTTGATTATTATGGGAAGCAGAGGAGCAGGAATTTTCTCAAGAACACTACTTGGAAGCGTATCAGACAAGGTAGTTCACCACAGCAAGATATCTGTACTAATTGTTAAGTAATTAAGAAATGCTATCTTCTAGATAGCATTTCTTAAAAGATGTAATTATTTCACATCTCTGGGGTATATATTTAAAAAGAAGATCATTAATAGGGAGGGTATCTTATGAAAATTTTAATTCCAATTGATGGGTCAGAACATTCAAAGAAAGCTTTGGAAAAAGCTAAGACATTAGGTGCAGCACTAAAGGCAGATATAACAATACTTAATGTACTGAATCCTTCAGTAGATCTAAGAACAATGCAGAACAGAACTTTCTATGATGAAATCAATAAAAACTCAAAACTAAGAGCCCAAGAAATCATAGATAATGGAATGAAGTTATTGAGTGATTATCCTGGGAAGGTAGAAGCAGTAAGTAAAGTTGGAGATGCAGTCAGTGAAATAATTAGTTTTGCTGAAGATGGAAACTTTGATCTTGTAATCATGGGAAGTAGAGGAGCAGGACTATTTTCAAGAACACTTTTAGGAAGTGTTTCAGATAAAGTAATTCACCATATAAAGACATCAGTTCTAATTGTTAAATAGATTAGAGAAATGCTATCTTTATGATAGCATTTTCTCATGTTAAATGAACTTATATTATTTATCCAATTTATTTCTTAATAATGAATAATTTGTGGTATACTAATTGTATCAATTAACTGAGGAGTTACTATGAAAAGACAATTGGACATGTTCGAAATCATAAATACTAGAAATGAAAATCCAGACAAGGAAATTCCTGAGGAGATAAAGCTTAGGGATAAACAAAGCTGGTGTCCATATTGCTCAAAACCAGTTATCTTTATAAAGGATAAAGCTCATGGTGTAAAGAGATGTCCATATTGCAGTATTAGCAGTAAAGATTACAATGTAAAGATGGTAAATAATAGGTGGCTTTGATTTTAATAATATTGACAAAATAAAGAAAATATGATGATATAGTATCAACAACATATAGAAAATATTTACATAAAATGGGAGGAATTTATTAAATGGGAGACGAATCTGGGGCCCCGATAACAGGACAATTGCTTTTAATAGCTTTTTTGACACTATTAAATGCTTTTTTTGCTGCATCGGAGATGGCAATGGTATCAGTTGACAAAAAAAAGATAAGTATTCAGGCAGATGAAGGAAATAAGAAGGCAAGGATGTTATTAAATCTTCTTGCTGAACCTTCTAAATTTTTATCTACAATTCAAGTAGGCATAACATTCGCAGGATTTTTCTCATCTGCATCTGCAGCAGTGGGAATATCAGATGATTTAGGAAGATATCTTTTAGGATATGGAGTTCCTTTTGCTAAGGATGTTGCATTTATTGGAGTTACTCTTATATTATCCTATATTACTCTAGTATTTGGGGAATTAGTACCAAAAAGGGTTGCACTTCAATACGCGGAGAAATTTGCTTTCTTTGCGATAAAAACCGTGACTATAGTATCTAAGATAATGTCGCCATTCATAAGCTTTTTATCTTTTTCTACAAATGGAATCATGAGAATTTTAGGAATTAAGACTGAGGGTGTTGAAGAAAAGATTACACTTGAAGAAATTCGGTCAATGGTAGAGGTAGGACAAGAGCAGGGTGTTATTAACTCTGTAGAGCGAGAGATGATAAATAGTGTAATTGGATTTGATGATAAACTGGCTGAAGAAATTATGACTGCTAGAACAGAAGTCTTTATGATAGACTTGGAAGACCCAATAGAGGATTACCTGGGTGAGATGCTTGAACTTAAATATTCAAGAATTCCAGTATATGAAGGTGATGTTGATGATATACTAGGAATACTTTATATAAAGGACTTTCTATTAGAAGCATATAGAGTGGGCTTTAATCATGTTGATATCAAGAAGATACTACGCCCTGCATACTTTATACCTGAGCGTAAAAATATTAATGATTTATTTAATGAGCTTCAAACTAAGAAGAAACATATGGCGGTTTTAATTGATGAGTACGGTGGATTCTCAGGAATAGTAACTATGGAGGACCTTATAGAGGAAATCGTAGGAGATATAGATGATGAATATGACCATGATGAACCTGATATTAAAAGAATTGATGATAGAAACTTTATAGCAAAAGGCGCAATCTCAATTAAAGAATTAAATAGTAATCTTGGTACTGAGTTAGATGAGGATTCTGAGGATTATGATACATTAGGTGGTTTCTTAATTGATATACTGGGCTATATTCCTGATGATGGTGAAAAGGTCAAGGTAGAGTATGAAAATCTTGATTTTTATATAGAAGAAATCAATGAAAAAAGGGTTCAACAAGTTAATATAATAATCAATGAAATAGAATCGGATGAAGAAGAGGAAGAAGAATAATAAATATAGTCAGGTGTAACCTAAGGTTGTGCCTGGCTTTTTATGTCTATGAGGTGGTGGAAGATGGATCTTAAATCAAAGAATATGAAAAATGCTATGTTTTTAATAGCTTTTGGGGTATCTTTAATGTGGCTTTTAGATAATTTATCCCATTTTGGCAGCATTTTATCTAGAATCCTGGCAATAATATCTCCATTTATAATTGGT
>CAZHLF010000077.1:0-9808 GCA_964532845.1 uncultured Tissierella sp. | reverse complement strand
ATCTACATTCTTGATGAAAAAAACCAACAGAAGAAACTAACTTCCATGGATAAAGAAAGGAACTTTATATGGAAAGATAACTCAACCATTCTTTTCCCAAGTATTAGGGATAAGAAGGACCAGGATCGCAAGGATAACAACGAGCCATTTACTATATACTACCAAATTGATATTAATGGTGGTGAAGCTAATAAGGCTATGGAGATTCCTCTTAATGTATCTAGCATAAAAATCTTAAGAGAAGATTCTTACCTAATTACTGGAGAATATGATCATAATTTAAATTTAAACAATCTATCGGAAGATGAAAAGGAAAAAGCATTAAAAAAATACAAGGATAATAAAAATTATGAAATCCTTGATGAAATTCCATTTTGGTCCAACGGAGAAGGGTATACCAATAAAAAAAGAAGCAAATTGTATATTTATAACTCAAAAGAAAATACTTTAAATCCAATAACTGATGATTTTACTAATGTAGAAAGCTTTGCTATAAGTCAGGATAAGAAATATATAGTTTTTATTACTTCATCTTTTATAGACAAAATGAGTCTTCATACTGAGTTAAATCTTTATAGTTTTGAAGAAAATTCCTTCGAAAAAATTTCTCCATACCATAATTTCAATTACTCATACTGTGATTTTCTGGAGGATAAATTAGTTTTCATTGGAAGCAATATGAAAAGTTATGGAATCAATGAAAATCCACATATATATGTAACTGATATAAGAGGTGGCCAAACCCAAAAGATATCACATTTTGATTTAGGAACATGGAACTCAGTTGGCTCGGATTGTAGATTCGGAGGTTCCAGAAGTGCCAAGGTTGAAGGGAACTTCTTATATTTTATAACTACAGCTGGAGCTTCTTCCTATATAAACAAAATTGATATAAAGGGTAATTTCTCAAAACTAACCCAAGACAGAGGTTCAGTTGATGGATTTGATATTAATGACGGGAAAATCTATTTTATTGGTTTAAGAGATTTAAAGCTTCAAGAGATTTATTCATTGGATGATGAAGTACAGCTTACCTCTTTTAACTCCTGGGTAAGTGAGGAAAAACTTCTTTCCACTCCTGAAAAACTTGTCTTTACAACAGACAATGACCTTCAAATCGAAGGATGGGTTTTAAAGCCTGTAGATTATAAAGAGGGAAACTTGTACCCTGGAATATTGAATATACATGGTGGACCTAAGACGGTATACGGAGAGGTTTTTTACCACGAAATGCAGTACTGGGCAAATGAAGGATATTTTGTATTCTTCTGCAACCCTAGAGGAAGTGATGGTTTTGGCAACAGCTTTGCAGACATCAGAGGAAAATACGGTACTATAGACTATGATGACATAATGGATTTTACAGACCTTGTCCTAATTAACTATCCAGATATAGACAAAGAAAGACTTGGTGTAACTGGTGGCTCATATGGAGGCTTTATGACAAACTGGATAATAGGCCATACTTCCAGATTTAAGGCTGCAGCTTCTCAAAGAAGTATCTCTAACTGGGTTTCCTTTTTTGGAACCAGCGACATTGGATATTATTTTGCCCATGATCAAAATGCTGGAACACCATGGATGGATGTTGAAAAACTTTGGAGTCATTCCCCATTAAAATATGCAGACAATGTCACTACCCCAACACTCTTTATTCATTCAGATGCGGACTACAGATGTTGGATTCCAGAAGGTTTGCAGATGTTTACAGCTTTAAAATACCATGGTGTAGATTCAAGACTTGTGGTATTCAAGGAAGAAAACCATGAATTATCAAGAAGTGGTAGACCTCAGGGAAGATTAAAGAGATTAGAAGAGATTACATCTTGGTTTAATAAATATTTAAAACAATAGAATCATACAAAAAATAAAATGGGTATATACTAATTATGAGGTGTTTATTATGAAAGATGTATGCAATAAACTACTTAAGTATAGACCCATTATTTTTTTAGACCACTTATTCTTTAGAATAGGCGAAGATCATGTCCCTGCCATTGGAGCTCAACTTGCCTATTTTTTAATATTGTCCTTATTTCCATTTTTAATAGTATTACTTAATATTCTCTCATATACAGATATATTCGAGATGGAATTTATTTATCAAGGAATTCAATATTTACCATTGGATATTCAAAAGATAATTAATAGTTTTATAAACGACTTAAGTATTAGCTCTAGCCAGGGACTTTTATCCATTGCACTATTCGCAGGTATATGGACAGCCGCTTCAGGAGTTACTCCAGTAATAAGGGCTATAAATAAAGCTTATGATTATATAGAAAAAAGATCCTTTATAAAACTTAAGGCTCTCTCAATTTTATTTACTATTATGCTGATTGTGCTAATTTTATTGGTATTTATAGCCTTAGTATTTGGCGAAATGCTTGGTAGAGAGTTGTTCGATTTTTTTGGTTTGTCAGAGATGTTTTTAGCTACCTGGACTAATATTAGAATTATAATACCTATACTTTTTATGATTTATATATTTGCTCTCTTATATAAATTTAGTCCTTGTGCTGTAAATAGAAAAGAACATAAATTGATAAAAACCCTCCCAGGAGCAGTTTTTGCAACCCTTGGCTGGATGTTTGTATCCCTTTTGTTCTCATATTATGTAAATAATTTTGGCAAATACTCCACTACATACGGAAGTCTTGGCGGAGTAATTGTTCTATTAGTTTGGCTTTATTTAGGCAGTATAATTATTGTATTGGGAGGAGAATTAAATGCATCAATCTCCTTTTTCAAAAAGAATGGTTTAGTTGTAAATAGAGAAAAAAGCTTGCTATGCAAATTAATTAAATAGCTAAAAGGTTTTGCTAGAGGTAAGTGCCAGACACAATACATCTATAGCCCCACTTTCCTTAAGTTTCTTTGCACATTCGTTAAAGGTAGAGCCTGTGGTAATTATATCGTCTATAAGTAGTACTTTTTTATCTTTAAACTCCTGAGGATTTCTAATGCTGAAGGAATCCTTTAAATTTCTTAGTCTCCCTACTCTATCCAGTGTATTTTGTTCCCTGGTCCATTTGTTCTTGATTAAATTTCCCTTTGATAGTGGAATCTCCATACTTTCTGAAATATAGGAAGCCAGAAGCTCCGATTGATTATATCCTCTTATGGCTTCTTTTCTTCTGTGTATAGGAACATAGGTTATTATATCAAAGTCAATAAGGTTCATTTCTTTAATAGTCATTAGCATTAGTTCAGCCAATGGTTTATATAGATAGCTCTTTCTATTGAACTTAAATCCATGAACCATCTCCTTAAGATACTTGTTATAGCTCAGGCAGTAGATAGCCCGACTTACTGCCATAGAATCCACATTTACTTCCTTGTTCACAAATTGAAGCCTCTCTCTACATTCATAGCATATGAACTTAAGAATGTGATTTGTTCTATCCTTGCAAAAATAACACAGATCTCTGGTTGGAAATAGCAGGCTTTGAATACTCATAATAATCCTCCATTATTTTAGAGTTATTTAAGTAAAGTTAATTGTAGAAGGTTTGCATATATTCTCTTATTTTTCTATCAAGAGAAGAATATCTCTTTGCAATGATATTATTTTTAATCATCATATGCATATATCTTTCATCACCAACCAATACAACCAATTTTCTAGCCCTTGTAATGGCAGTATAGAATAGGTTTCGAGTTAGAAGCATATTTGGTCCTGAAGAAATTGGCATAATAACTACAGGAAATTCACTTCCCTGGGCTTTGTGTACAGTTGTTGCAAAGGCATGCTTTATCTCATCCAACTGTTTAAAGTCATATTCCACTTCCTTTTCCTCATCAAAAATGACTCTTAAATAGCCATCTTCCTTATCTATTTCACTTATATATCCAAAATCCCCATTAAATACGCCTTCCCCCTGATCTACTTCCTTATTATCCCTGATAAGTTTCCATTCCAGTTTGTAATTGTTCTTAACCTGCATTACCTTGTCACCAACTCTATAAATATCCTCTCCTATCACCTTTTCTTCTTTGTACTTAGAAAATGGATTTAGTGCAGCTTGTAGATGTTTATTAAGGGCATGAATTCCCACATCTCCTTTTTTCATAGGGGTAAGAACCTGGATATCTCTTATAGGATCTACTCCATAAAAAGATGGTAATCTTTCTTTATTTAACTCAGTTATTGTAGTTACTATATCAGAAGGATTTTTACAATGAATAAAGAAAAAGTCCTTTTCCTTCTCATTAAGTATTGGTCCTTCACCTTTGTTAACCCTATGGGCATTTACTATTATCATGCTCTCCTCAGCTTGTCTGAAGATTTCATCCAACATAACTACCCTAATGGTTGCTGACTGGATAATATCCTTTAGTACATTTCCAGGTCCAACGGAAGGAAGCTGGTCAATGTCTCCTACCAGAATAAGTCTAGTCCCTGGACTTATAGCTTTCAGTAGACTATTCATAAGAAGTATATCTATCATAGAAGCTTCATCAATTATTATTACATCGGCTTCTATTGGACTATCTTCGTCCTTAAAGAATTCTGCGCTGTCCTCTTCCATAAAAGAAATCTCTAGTAGTCTATGAATTGTTTTTGCTTCTTTTCCCGTAGTTTCAGTCATCCTTTTCGCAGCTCTACCTGTAGGTGCTGCTAATACAACATTTAAGCCTAGATCCTCGCAAATGGTTATAATCGCATTTATAGTAGTAGTTTTTCCTGTTCCAGGACCACCAGTTATGACTATCATGCCATTTTCCAAAGACTCCTTTATAGCCGTTATTTGCTTGTTTCCAAAGGATATCTTCTCTCTTTTTTCAAATCTTTGAATTTCTTTTTCAGCATCAACATTAAGCTCATCAAATTCATATCGAGAAAGCTCTATAATCTTTCTTGCAACATTATTCTCAGCCATATGATAAGGCTTATAGTAAATATCCAGCTCCCCGCCATTATTTATTACATAGAAGCTATTCTTCATTGCCAGCTCTCTAATTCCATCCTCTAACATTTCTGAATCAACTTCCAATAGTCTTGATGCCTTATTGATCAATTCATCCTTAGGAACATAACAATGTCCATCAGATGCACAGTCCATTATTACATATTTAAGACCAGCTTCTACTCTATATGGGGAATACAGCTTTATACCCATCTTACTTGCTATAGTATCTGCAGTCTTAAAACCTATTCCATAAACATCCTCAGATAATCTATAAGGATTTTCACTGATGATTTTAATTGTTTCGTTGCCGTATTTTTTATATATTTTAATTCCTTGATTTATACTTATATCATATTGTTGAAGATAAACCATTATATCTCGAAGCTCTCTCTGTTCATCATAGGCTTCCATGATTTTTTTAAGCTTTTTATCTCCAATCCCTTCTATTTCCTTAAGTTTCTCTGGGTTGTACTGAATAATATCTAGTGAATCCAATCCAAATTTCTCTACGATTTTCCTTGCTGTCTTAGGCCCAATATTTGGAATTAACCCAGATGAGAGATAGTTTTCTATGCCCTTTAAAGTAGAAGGAACCACCGTCTTAATTGATGTAAATGAGAACTGCTCACCATATTTAGAGTGATAAACTATATCTCCTTCAAGGGATACAGTCTCATCCAAATTAATGAAGGCTGCACTTCCAACAATTATAATATCACCATCAGAAGTGATTAACCTTCCAACGGTATACCCATTGTTTTCATTTCTAAATATGATCTCTTCTATTACACCTTCAATAACCATAATCTTTCCTCACTTATCATCTTACTTTTACTTGCAGTTTCCAAATACCACCGCAATGAAAATGTTTATTTTAATTTAGATATAAGGAGCCAATGCTTGCTATTCCCTCACACCACCTAAATAATGTTAATTCCTTTGGAATTAACATTATTATACCAAAAGCTATGACTGGTAGCCATAGCTTTATCTAAGGATTATTCTATAGTTTCTTTATTTAGAGCTTGCAATTACCTTTGAAAGTTCTGATATACTGGCTGTCAATTCGTTAAGTTTTCCTTCAATTCTTACCAGAAGGTATACTGATATAACTATTGGAAATCCTAAATTTGCAACACTAGTAAACATCTCTTCCATGATTTCACCTCCTGCTTAAATCTATTTCGATAAAATTAAAGGGCCTTTCGGCCCTTAATTAAAACTCCATTTCTGTTGTATTAGTAGTAATTACTCTAGCACCTGATATAGCAACAAAATCTCCATTATCTGTTTCGAAGATATTGTGAGATACTATGCTTTCCATAGCTGTCTGTATCTCACTAGGCACTAAATCCACTCTAGGGTCATCCAGACTAATCCTAACTACCTTTTCCAAAGAGTCAAGAAAATCCATTTCAAGTTTAACCTTTTCCATTTTTTCACCACCTTTCTGTTCAATTGACAATTGAGAATTGACAGTTGACAATTTGTTAGGGTCTATCTTAAGGGTCTTAACCCTAGATTCCTCGCTTTGCTCGGAATGACAAGACTTTGTTTTCTATCTTTTCCATTGTCAATTGTCCATTGTGCATTGTCAATTGGTAAACTACTCTTCCGTCAATTGTGTCTCTTCTACTCTCTTTACCTTTAAGAGAGCCTTGCTTTGAAGAGAAGCTAGTGCTAATGCTGTTCCGTGAAGATTGTCATCTGCTGCATTGTTTTTGATGTTGTTTAAGGTCTTAGCCTTAACTCTTTGCTTACCGTCAACAAGACCTGCGTCCAGTTCCAACTTTAGAGCCATCTTTTCCTTAGTAGCTATAATCGCCATTGTTTCACCACCCTTCTTTTTTGCAGGTAATTTACCTACTTAATTAATAAATAGAATGAGATTAAGGATTTTACTATTGGAATCTAAAAATTTTTTAAAAGTCTATTTTTCACATTTAAGCTAAGGAAGAATATACTAAATGGAGGCAATAAGAAAGGCTTCTAAAGAAGCATTAAATGTAGCTTTTCTTGTTACTCATATACGGAAAGTCCTCAAATATTTAAGATTTATAAAGTAGGACTTTCCTATTCGTAATAAAGAAAGGCGGGTTTTTATGGCGCGGTATAAAGAAATTCAAAAGGTTCATATAGTTATACTGTTGATAAATACTCTGACATGTATTTCAAAATTGGTAGTTGGCTATTTTACTAATTCCGCTTCTATAACTGCTGATGGGTTCCATTCCATGACTGATGGGCTAAACAACATAGTGGGAATGGTGGGTGCATACTTTGCATTTCAGCCTGTAGATGAAAAACATCCCTATGGTCACAGAAAGTTTGAAACAATGACTACTTTATTTATCAGCGGTCTTCTCTTATTGACTTCATTAAGCCTATTAAAGGGTGCATATAATAGACTCCTTAATCCAGTTACTCCAACTGTTACAGCAATGAGCTTTATAGTAATGTTAATTACAATAATAGTAAATATTTTTATCACTATTTATGAAAAGAGAAAAGGAATAGCTTTAAAAAGCGATTTTCTAGTAATGGATGCAACTCATACTCTAAGCGATGTCTTTGTATCCTTTACAGTTATGATTACGTTATTTACAATTAAGCTTGGATTTCCTTGGATTGATATCATAATTTCCGTATTTATAGCATTAATTATAGGAAAAGCAGGACTTGATATTATCAACAATGTAACCAATGTGCTTTGTGATGCAGTTGCTATTGATCCTGTAGATATTTCCAATTTTGTTTGCCAGTTTGAAGAAATATACTCATGTCATAAGGTTAGATCCAGGGGTCGAGATGATGATATTCATGTGGATTTACATGTAGTTACAGAAAGTGACTTAACCTTAGAAAAGTCTCATTTACTGGTTCATAGGATAGATAATGCTATTAGACTTAAGTTCCCAGGGGTTACAGATGTTAATGTCCATGTAGACCCCCTTGAATATTATCTGAGCAAAAAAACAGACTAAGTAATTATAAAAAATTACTTAGTCTGTTTTACTTCCTATTTAGATTCCTGCATCTGCCTTTAGAGCTTCTGCCTTATCTGTCTTTTCCCATACAACATCTAAATCTTCTCTCCCAAAGTGACCATAAGCTGAAAGCTGTCTGTATATTGGTCTTCTTAAGTCTAAGTCTCTGATTATAGCTGCTGGTCTTAAATCAAAGTGTTTTTCAACAAGAGTAGTTATTTCATTATCACTGATTTTTCCTGTACCAAAGGTATCAACATAGATTGATAAAGGATGAGCTACTCCTATAGCATAAGCCAATCCAACCTCACATTTATCAGCAATTCCTGCTGCTACAATATTCTTTGCAACATATCTTGCAGCATATGCAGCTGATCTATCTACCTTTGTAGCATCTTTACCTGAGAATGCTCCACCACCGTGTCTTGCATATCCACCGTAAGTATCTACGATAATTTTTCTTCCTGTAAGTCCTGCATCTCCCATTGGACCTCCGATTACAAAACGTCCAGTTGGATTTACATAGTATTTAGTCCTATCATCTAACATATCCTTTGGAACTATCGGAAGAATTACATTATTTATAATGTCTTCTCTTATAGTTTCCAAATCCACATCTGGGCTATGTTGTGTAGATACTACTACATTTTCAATTCTTACTGGCTTATCATCATGATACTCTATAGTAACTTGTGTCTTTCCGTCCGGTCTTAAATAACTAAGAGTACCATCTTTTCTTACATCAGCAAGTCTTTTTGAAAGTTTATGTGCCAATGATATTGGAAGTGGCATCAATTCCTTTGTTTCATTACATGCAAACCCGAACATCATCCCTTGGTCTCCTGCACCTATGGAATCAAGCTCATCTTCACTGTATTCCTTTTGTTCAAGAGCCTTGTCAACTCCCATTGCGATATCTGCTGATTGCTCATTTATAGAAGTTAATACTGCGCAAGTATCAGCATCAAAACCATATTTTGCTCTAACATAACCTATATCTTCAACTGCTTTTCTTGCAATTTTAGGAATATCCACGTAGCAATTTGTAGTAACTTCACCTGAAACCAATATTAATCCTGTAGTAACCATTGTTTCACATGCAACTCTGGCATTAGGATCCTTCTCCATTATTGCATCCAATATAGAATCTGAAATTGCATCACAGACTTTATCTGGATGTCCTTCTGTAACTGACTCAGAAGTAAATAACCATTTTTTCATTTTACTGCCTCCTATTTAAATTTAAGTATAAAAAAGTATAAAAAAGCCTTTCATTTAGAATTAATGTAGCCTTTTTTGTTACTCATATACGGAAAGTTCTATAATAATTTATTATAAAATGTATAACTTTCCTATTCGTAATAAAAAAAGCCCATCTAAAAGAAAGGCATAATATCATGCTACCTCATCTTTCAGAATAAAATTCTGTGGGACTTGGCACCTTTGTCTTCAGACAAGGTTGCCGGGTATCATCGGGCCCATTCCCTCCACCACTCTTAATAAGGATAAGAATTATTTAGTTCGAAAATATTGTAGCATAATAAGTAATGATAGTCAAATAATTTAAAAAAATAATTTGAAGACCTAAGGGTAAAGTTTTTAAATTTAACACTTGCAAAATATTATTATTTGTATTATAATCTAGTAGTTGACAAAAAATATCGGGGTGTAGCGCAGTTTGGTAGCGCACGTGGTTTGGGACCATGGGGCCGGGGGTTCAAATCCTCTCACCCCGACCATTTTTTTAATTTTAGTTTTATTATTACTTCCTTAAGACTTGAATTATTGTCAATTGTGTATTATAATGAGGTTTAGATATCTTATATATATCGGGGTGTAGCGCAGTTTGGTAGCGCACGTGGTTTGGGACCATGGGGCCGGGGGTTCAAATCCTCTCACCCCGACCAT
>CAZHLF010000076.1:6345-10151 GCA_964532845.1 uncultured Tissierella sp. | reverse complement strand
CTAAAGACAATGGTACAAGGGACACAGATGAATAATCACACAGTCTGACGGTCCCCCTTTTGCTCAGCTGGATTATTTCGTTCATCCAAGGAACCTTGAGGGAAGTTCTTCCTAAATAAATGACATTGCTAACAATCAATTACATCTCATCCTTACCTAAGCAACACTTCTTATATTTCTTGCCACTCCCACAAGGGCATGGATCATTTCTGCCAATTTTCTGCTTGGTCTTTATGTCGAACATATTAGACCCACTAAATTCAAACGGCTTATCAGGTAGTGGTCTCATATTTGGCTTCTCAAATTTTTCAAAAATTTCTTGAGGTGTATGCCCGTTATTCTCCCAAATTCTAGTGTTATTTGATAACTCCATAATAAGCTGTGCCACTTCGTTGGCCTGATTCATATCTTTAAAACTTATCTTCATTTTATTGAAAGCGTCAAAGATCGTTTGAATGTCTACTCCAAACTGACACATCCCTTGGATGTCTTCAGCAAGCCATTCAGCCTTCTCATCTCCTGGCTTGAAGAAATTCTTCTTCAGATAAGTCAGCAGATCATTGTACTGCTTTGATTCTTCAAAGTACCCTTCATCAACATATTTTAGAAGTTCATCTCTTTCGGGTATATAGTGAGGCTTGTCTGCCTGTTTTCTCAACATCAAGTTGAATTCATTGTTCTCGATTATGGTTTCCATCACAAAGTGATCCATATAAGTAAAGACGAAAGCATCTTCCAACTCTTCCGGAGGATTATTTAAAATCTCTTCAATATCTGCTAAGTCGATTTTGTCTTCATTTTGGCTGTTATATATTTCTAAAACTTTATCCTTATGGACCATTCCATAAAGATTTGATAGTGCGATTATGTACTGCGTTAATTGGCTCATTGCATAAACTCCGATCTTTCTATTTGTACTGTAAAACTAATGGGAATTTAATATAAAGTTATTAATTATATTTGGCTTGTCCATATTTCATAAATTCCATTTCTTCTTCTAAATGCTTCTGTTCCACCTTCCATAATGTCTACAATGCTATTTTGAATTTGAGGATTATCAATTGTTCCATTAATAATATTAAATTTATTATCTAATTCTTTCATCTGAATAATATTTTCAGCATCTCCTAAAACTGGGATATTAGCATTATGTGTAGCGAATATAAATTGCATATTCATTTTCTTCTCTTTGATTGATTTTATTATTTCTCGATATATAACTTGATTGTCTAGGTCATCTTCTGGTTGATCAATAATAATAATGTCATTCTCATGTTGTGAAAGAATAAATAAAACTAGAGCTGATGCTCTTTGACCAGCAGAATGTTGGGATAGAGGTTTCCCATGGTAATTAATATTCACTTCGTTTGGAGTTTTAATTGACAGTAGCTCTACATAGTTTGTTTTTAACAAATCGGTTACTTTAGCATACTCAGTATCCGTAAGTAATGAACGTAACCCTTGCCCTTCATTCAAAAGGTATTCGGAAATAAGAGCAGAAAAATCTGAGAATTCCGTCGCTAATCTTGTATATTTTGTTTTATTAATTCCACTGCCTGTAAACTTATCCTTTAACAATTCTACAAATAACTGACGATTACCTTTAAATTCAATATCAATAGAAATTTCATTTCTTAGTTCATTACGATATATTTCGAATTCATTAAGCAAAATATCATTTCTTTTTCTAAAAAACTTAGAAATATCAGCGATTAAACCTTCTTTTTTCTCAATTCTTTTTTTTAGCTTCTCAATTTCTGTTGTGTTATTATCAATCAAGCTCTTTTTTTGAAGATATATATCTGCATTTAAGTCATCACTTTGAATTTCTCGTTTTATCTCAGCAAACTCATCCCTTAAACTTTCTTTTACTTCAATCAATTCTTCAAGCTTATCTTTTACACTTTTCTTTAACATTCCTAGACTGATCATAGATGATTGGATATTCTTCAACTCATTGTTAATTTTATTTACTGAATCGTTTATTTCACCAAATAGTACTTTATTATATATAGACTGATAGTGTTTAAACATCTGATTCTTATCAAGTAAACCTTGAACCTTCTCATCACTGTACTCTATTAGATATTCATCCAATGAATCAATAATATTATTTAATTGAGTATTATCATTCTGAAATTCTGCAATTTTTTGAAGTTTTTCTTCAATACCATTATCTTTATAGAGCTTTAATATACGCTCTGCATCATTATTCTGTACTTCTAAATCATTTATTATATCTGGTAATTTTTCCAATTCATAATATTTCTTTACAGCTTCGCATAATTCTCTATGATTATCATCAATTTTCCTGGAAGTGTCATTTGTTTTATCTCCTAATAACTTGTCTAACAACTCGAATTCATAGCCATTTTTAGTCATAGATAAGTCTTTTTGCCCGAAGTATAATGGGTTATTTATTATTGAACCGATTGATATCTGAACATCTTTTCCTGTTTCATCGAGTATATATTCTCTTTCACCTAAAATACGCCTTAAAGTATACTCATTGTTATGTTTGTCGCATAAAGTTAAACTTACAGCCCCGCCAGACCCTAATGCATACTTTATTAGGCAATCTTTATAATTTTTGTCTTCTAATGCTTCTCTATTTAATGAATATCGTATAGCTTCTAACAATGCTGATTTACCGCTACCTCTTATGCCTATCAAACAGTTTAGCTCCTTACTAAAATTTATCGATTCTCCAGAGAATATTCCACCTTCAAAAGAAATTGATTTTATATGTCCATGCTTGTACTGAGGATACTCACAAAAAACTCGATTATTGTGATCTAATAATGAATACTTTAAAGCTTCATAGGAAAATTCGCCAATTTTTATATAAGATTTTCTGCCTTTTCCTATTTCATCTATTGACTTAGGATCGGAACCCTCTAATTTAGAAAGTTGATATCCAATCCACTCTATTGAGTTATTATAGTTGTTATTATTTGCTGACTTTTGGAATCCCAATATTCTTTTATTAAATGTGGGGTCTTTACTTAATGTAGATATAACACCACCTTTACACTCTTTAAATAAACCAGACGCTTGATCTACATGAGCAAAAATAATAAAATAATCTTTTCCGTAAGTCTCCAACTCATCTAATAACCCCCTTAAGTCATATTTGCACTTTGTATTTTCATGTTCCCTATTATCGGTAATTCCTCTAAATGCTGTATCTAGAAACTGGTTTATGTAATCTTGTCCATTTGCAATCCAATCTTCTGGCTTAAAAACGATCAATCCATGAACTCCATTTTGCCCTTCTTTAATTGAAATCTCTACTCCAGGCAATAAAAATATATCCTTCTTAATAGCATGTTTTGAAAGGTCTTTAAACTCTTTTAAGACAAACTTATTGTGATTTGTAATCACGCCTACTTTAATATCTTCTTCTATAAGTTTATCAACATAGTTTGCTGTATACCAATTTGCATCTCCGCTATACTTAAACTCTTTGTCTTCATTAGTATGTAAATGACAGTCGAATCTAAGTACTTCTGAACCGTAATCAAACATCTCTAGTACCTCCAAATACATTATTAATTATATCATCAAGGTCTTCACCATCCAAGTCAACACCCTTATATGCATACACCTGAGTAATCATTAAACTCCAATACTTTTCTTTATCAATCCCAAGTAAAGTATGATTACTTAATTCATGTAATATAGAAATCATATCCCTATTTAACATCCCATTTCTTGTCATGCTTTTCTTGGGACGTTCTAAATCTAGTTTGTATACAGAATCAACAATTAGGGTTTCTAATTCAGCTAATAACCCATTAATCTCA
>CAZHLF010000076.1:0-6335 GCA_964532845.1 uncultured Tissierella sp. | reverse complement strand
ATCTCATTATCGAGAGTTATCCCTGCCTGCAGTAATAACACCCCTGATAGTTTTTCAAGATCTTCTTTAGTAAGTTTCTTATCATCTGGAAGTGGTACTCTTGTAATGCCAATGAGCAAGGCATTAATCCATGAAAAGTAACCCTGCATTAATGCAAGATGGTATCGTACCCTTTTGTCCATCCATAGCTTTTTGTTAGCTATTATTTCTTCAAAGCCCTTGAAAAAATCACGAAACTTCTCAACGCTACTAAAAACATCTGAATATTGGAGTGCAGTTCCATATGGGAGATTCAATTCGTGCTCTTTTAAGAGCGCGTACCATTCCTTTTCTTTACCGTTATGAAGTTCCAAGTGATATGAGAGCTTCTCCAGATAATCCAATATTTCCTGCTCACTATTAATTCTCTTTTCAAGAATAACGCCAGAAACTCTGGTCACTTCATCCTTCTTTTTTAAATAGAAAGTTGTAACAAAGGCTATAATAAGGCCAGCTCCCAAAGTAACAATAATATTAAAAATTCCTTCCCACATAAACTGCGGCATGCCAAGATATGTATTTACTGCTTCTTCCATAGGGTGACCTCCTTTTCTTGTAACTTTATTATATTAATATACTGGCATCAATTCTTTCACATATATTTCTAAATTAATTTCCCATATATTTGTTTACATCGTTCTTCACGCCAACGTTTCTGCGGGCCCTTTTGGTGAATCATTCCCCCAATTTGAGTCCAAATATTAATGTTGTCATATAACGTATTAATAGAATCAAGCCTACTCATATCTGTAAAATATATGATATCGTCTCTTACTAATTCAATTTTTCTCTTAGTACCATCAACTACTACTTCTGTTTCTATTAAAGCCGTCTTGAACTCATCTGCTGATGGAAATAGCACCTTGTCAACATCCATCTCATAAACAAACTGAATATCATCCTCGGAAAATACATTTGATTTTTGTATTTTCTCTATAACATCTAATATTGAAGTTATACCTTCCTCAGGATAAATATTTCTACCACAGTCCATCATTTCATAAACATAATTTGAAAGTTTTTCACTCTGTTCAAAACGCCATTTTTCAAATTTATTATTCATCTGTAATGGAGCATTCGCCCGCATAGGAAATACATATGCATTTTGTGAATGACATCGCATCAAAGGTTGGTAACCAATCTGTAAAGCACAGCTATCAAGTTTCCCGCTATCAATTGTGCATGGTTCCTTTAATTCTTCCATTTTATGATTTGATGACCAGTTTATAGATCCGCCAGCATTAAACCAGTCAAGACACCAATTTGGACTATGAAAGAGTATTCCATATTGAGTTTCTTCTGATTTTTTAATCATGGCTTTAGTTAATGGCAAAAACCTGTTTTCTGCTTTATCATAATAGCAAGTAGCAAAGAATAAAGCAGTTTTAAAATCATTGGTTAAGTCTAGCAAACTTGTTTCAAAGCCATAGTGCTGTGCCAATGCTTTATAGTTTACATCACACAACTTTGCTTCCCAGTATGGGACAATATGTATATTCCAAATTAATTTAAAGAATTGATACATTCGCAAGTCGGATACTGCTCTATATAATTCTTTATCTTCCTTACTTATAATATGAATTAATTTCCTATTCAGAGATGGTATCGAGCTTGGATAAATTCGATTTTCACCCCTAAAGAAATGTCTACTACTATTAAAAGTAATCATATCACCGTATGGCATTGTCACTACAGTTCCAGCAGTGTTCTTTATCCTAAACTCATCTAGTATATAATCCCTGCCCGATCCCGGATTCATATCTTTATATTTAACTTCTTCTCGAACAGACTGGCTCCATTGTTGTTCTTCAGAAACAAAATTTGTAATGAGATCTTCAATGTCATTCCTACTTATATCAACAACCTTGTTTCTCATTAACTGATCATGGGATAATATAAAACCATTTTCATCAAAATTCAATACTCATCACCACCTTCATATCTTTTCTTTATAACTCGTCAGCGTCCAAAAATAAGGTTCCTTTGCTACTCGCCTTTGGAGTTTCATCATAGATTTGTCGATATCGACACAGGCTAGACTTATCATATTTGAACGAAACTCAAACCCAGTATCCTTATCTTTTTCAAGATCTTCCAGATATTCTTCATCATCAATTTTCTTTGATAATTCATACCTTATATCAGTTACCTCGAAGTACCTTCTGAATATATGGCGTTCTAGAAAAATTGCTTTCTCAATGATAGAGTGAAGATGTTTTGGAGCTTCATCATAAAATGATGAATCCTTTTCCTTTTTGTCATATCGCTTTGCCTCTTTTTCGAGAAACTTTAAAAGAGATGGATAATCACTAAGAGATTCATCAATTAGCTCTTTTTCATCAATAGCTTCATTAGTGGTTTCATGGGTTGTTATTTGATTTTCATTTTCTACTTCAAGTTCAATCCTATCCTCAGTTTCATCAACTATCAAGTCTAAAAAAACTCCAAACAATTTAAAATGAATAATTTTAAGTAAGTTATCATATTCGTATAGGATATTATCTATCTCTTCAATTTCTTTCTGGTATAGGTATTCTCTATTGTTCAGTGCTTCCTTAAGGTTAGGAATGATTTTACTTAGCTGCCAAAAGACAGCGTAAGCCCTTCCATTTCCCAATATTTTTTCATACTGATCATTCGACTTTATAATTGCGTTTTGATCAATTTGATATCCGGCAACAAAACCGAGATACTCTCTTAGTTCTCTCTGACGTTTAACATTGTACCGATAGTTATTGAACAATTCCATCATAATTGCTATCAAGAGAGACGCTGTGACACCTGTTAAAATAGCTAACAGTATCTGATATGCTTTAGTGCTTTCATTTAATGTCATAATAATAATGACTAAAAGTGCAGAGGCTATTGCCAAAAATATAAAACTAACTGCAACAGGAGTTATTGGACGGAAAAGAAAACCGACGCTATAGATTAGATTTTTCAATTTAAATTTAAGTTTTACCATAAGTTAGCGCCCTTTCGTATTTTCATTATTAATAATTACTGCATTTCAGGTGTTAGAGTTACTTACTGAAACATTGAGTATAAACATTCCACACCTATTTAATAAAATATTCTGACAATGCTATCTAGATGTCCAAAATCAAATAAACCTAAACTCTAATTAAAACTCTACCCAAACAACTTAAATGCTTCATTACTCAGCCCCATAATAATCACTGCAGCAATTATATTACCAACAAGTATAGCAGGAAATGCCCACTTAAATCTCATATCTAGAAGTGCAGCAGCTAGACTTCCACTCCATACGCCTGTACCTGGTAGAGGAATAGCTACAAATACAAGTAAACCCCATGCTCCATACTTTTGGATCTTGCCACTCTTAGACATAGATTTATCCGTCAGCCTATGTACTAATTTCTTAAAAATCTTAGTTGTCTTAAGATAATTAAATATTGGCCTAATGGTAAATAAGATAAATGGTACTGGAATCATGCTGCCCATTAGACTTATTAATGTAGCATGAATAGGTGATAATCCTAGAGATATACCAACTGGAATCGCACCCCTAAGTTCTATGATAGGTAATGCAGCTGTTAGCAATACGGTTAATTCTATGGATAAAAAGTTAAGTAATGGTTGCATTAGGTGTTCCCCTTTAGATTATTTATCTTTACTACCTGCTACTTCATCTATTGTAATACCTTTAGTTTCTTTTTCTACAACCTTCACTAAATACCCGACTTCTCTAACTCAAGCTCTAACTCTACTGATTTATCAAAGTGATTTTCTATAGATGATTTATTTCTTCCAGTAATAATAAGTATTTCTTCTATACCTGATTCTATAATGTATTGTAAAGTAGGCTTATCTACTATAGGAAGTATTTTTTTGGTTGTGCTTTAGTTGTAGGTAAAAATCTAGTACCAAGACCTGCTGCTGGTATTATTGCTTTACGTACTTTAATATCTTTCACTCCATATCTATTATCTGATAATTAATTATCTATCTATTATTATTCTACCAGATTATTACCAATCTTTCAGTAATTAAATAATATTTATATTGGGGTGCGTACATTATATTGGACCTCATAGAGGCAACCCCAGACTTCTTCTGAAGTCTAACAGACTCATTCTTCCAAGTAATAGCTTGATCCGTTTTTCTGCATATCACTTTATATATTAATCAAGTTCCTCTATGAACTGAGCTATTGCACTTAACAGGCACCGTCGGTTTTAACTTTGCAAATATCCTCTTTATAAAACTATATTAGGATGTTATTATATATGGGTTTGATAAAAATAAATAAAGGAGCTTAACAATGACCCTAGAAAAACCACAATACTTCGAAATACTCGATCTAATCTTAAATGGTAAATCCTATCGAGAAGTATCAGGAATGATGGATATTTCGAAAAATACACCTTATAATTTAATAAAACGACTAAGAACAACAGGTTCAATCCTACCAGCTACTACTAAAGTATCGCCTTATGATCCTATTATACGAGCTATTAGTGAAAGAATACATTACTATCTACTATTAAAAAAGAACTCATATAACAGAAAAAAGGTTAAATTAACCAATAAAGAAATATACATATTAATTTTAGCTGAAGGATATATGATATCAGTAACTAAATTCAAGCAAATTCTACGCTTAGAGAAAAATAAAATTAAAGATAGCTACCTACATATTGCTCATGTCCCAGGCGAAGTAGTCCAATTTGATTGGGGCCACACTAGAATTAAAATTGGTGGCAAAGACCAGAGGATTTATTTTGCTGTGTTTACCTTGCCTTACAGCAACTATTGCAAAGCATATGTAGCAAGTAAGCAAGATGGCCAATCCTTTGTGAATGTTTATAAAAAATTCATAAAAGACATTAAAGGTATACCCCCTGTCTTATTAATCGATAATATGAAAATAGCTAAGGTCCATAAATCAAAAACCATTAAGGAAGAAAAGCTCACAACACTTTTCAAGACTATATCAGACCATTATGGTTTTGAAGTTAGATTTTGTACACCTTATAGACCTAATCAAAAAGGAAATGTAGAAAACGGTGTGAAAATAATCAAATCTTTATTTGATAACTACTATATCAACTCGTTTGATACAATAACAGAACTTCAAGATTTTATAAATGTTAGAATTATTGATTTAAATAATAAAATGCACCCTTCTAAAAATGATACTTGCAGAAACCTAATGCATCATGAGAAAAAAGAGTTTTTCAAAATTACAGCCAAAGAATATATCTATTATCATGAATGCAGAAGAAAAGTTTCCAGAAATAATATGATTTCTTTTAATCATAATAAGTATGAGGTTAATGAATGTTACAAGGGTGAGTATGTTACAGTTCGATATAATGAGAATATTCTCTATATATTATCTGACACTGAGGTCATACTTGGAAAATATCATCTTAAACCTTCAAAGACAAAGTCAAATAAACATAGAGTCTGGTACATACTCAATAAGCTCAAGACAAAATCTGAAGGATTCATTAATAGTGAAGAATATAAATCCCTACCTTCCTGGTTGAAAAAGTTATTTAACAAAACTTTTCATAGACAAACTTCAGATTTTATTTCCTTTCTTCAGTTGTTAGAAGGAAAACCCAAAGACACTGTCAAATATTGCCTTCGTAGAAATAAGTTAACATATAATGAATTGACAATAGATATTCTACTAAATCATTTACTGCTATGATTAAGTACTAGTATTTATAAATAGGACATTGGAAACTAAAAATTATTCTATTATAAACAAGGGACACTTATACACTTTTTAATTTTCGCAATATTCTGAAATCACTATAAACTTAATGAATTAACTCATTATTTTTTATTTTACATACTTGTCCCAAGTTTAAGTAGACTACTTTTTGATAGAGTTATTAATTTTATCCATAATTACATCTACAACTACTTTCTCATCTATTCGTCTAATCTCATCCACTCCATTTAACGGAACAGTTGTCTCCATATGATGAATAAACTCATCTAGTGTGGATTGCCACTTCTTCTCAACCACATCATACAATGCATTCTCTAACACATAACTATTTATTGATTAAAAGTCATTTAGTGTAGCCTGTCTTTTGGCTAACTTCATGGATGGTTCTTTATAGCGAATTCCCATTCGTCAAGCTTAAAGAAAAGTTGCCTTTATCAATGAACAATAACTAAATTCAACATTCTCAACTAAATTGATTTTATCTGTTCCTGAATATTTTGCTACCTTCATAGAAATACCATTGTCATCAGCCAATAAATATGCAGCATAATTAAATTTATTATCATTTGTATATAATTCTAGGTTA
>CAZHLF010000075.1:0-10211 GCA_964532845.1 uncultured Tissierella sp. | reverse complement strand
CTTGATGGAGACAAGTCCACAATATATGCTTTGTTTGCCCCTCTAGATAAAAATTCAATCCCAATGGCTCCAGAACCTCCAAATAAGTCCAATATAATAGCTTCTGGTTTTAAAGGGCTTAAAATGTTAAATAGATTTTCCTTTATTCTGTCTTCAGTAGGTCTTACGTCTTTACCTTTTGGAGGTATTAATTTATGTCCTTTTCTTTCACCAGAAATTACTCTCAAACCCATCTTCCTTTCCAATTAAACAATATTTTATCATATTTTGTTGGATATTAAAACTTCAATAATTTAATTCTTGTTAATATTGTAAAAAATTTCATCTATTTTCTCTTTTAATTTATAATTAGCCTCAGTTTTTAGTTCCGGATCCTTTGTTATTATTTCCTGGGCGTCTATTTGTGCTCTTTTAAGTATATCTATATCCCTAATCAAATTTGCTACCTTAAGCTCTGGTAGTCCATGCTGCCTGGTTCCAAAGAACTCACCTGGACCTCTTAGTTCTAAATCCTTTTCAGATATCTTAAATCCATCATTTGATGCCTGAAGTATCCTCATTCTTTCTCTTGATATAGGATTCATACTCTCATTAATCAAAATACAATAGGATTGATATTCTCCCCTACCAACTCTTCCTCTGAGTTGATGAAGCTGCGCAAGTCCAAACCTTTCTGCATTGAAAACCACCATCATATTTGCATTTGGAACATTTACTCCTACCTCAATTACAGTAGTTGAAACTAGTATATGGATTTGTCCCTTTTTAAATCCATCCATTACTTCATCTTTTCCACTTTGGTTCATCTTTCCATGTAAAAGTGCTACCTGGAATTCTTTAAAAACATCATTCTTAAGAAACTCATAAAGCTCCTGTGCTGAATTTAGATCCATGGTTTCCGATTCCTCAATTAATGGACAAACTATATAAGCTTGTCTACCTTCACTAATTTGCTTTTGAATAAATTTATATATTCTCTCCTTTAATTCCTCACCTACAGCATATGTTTCTATTTCCTTCCTGCCTGGAGGAAGCTCATCAATTATAGAGATATCCAAATCCCCATATAGAATAAGGGCTAAGGTCCTTGGTATGGGTGTAGCAGTCATTACCATTACATCTGGATTAATTCCCTTTTGACTTAAATAAGTTCTTTGTTTTACCCCAAATCTATGTTGCTCATCAGTGCTTACTAAACCAAGTGCTTGAAACTCTACATTTCCTTGACTTATTGCATGTGTCCACCCAATAATATCGATTTCACCAGAAAGTAAACTTTGAAGAATTTCATCCTTTTTTTTCTTTGTTATACTTCCAACTAATAATTCGCATTTTATATTGTACTGATTAAAAATTCCACTTAAGGATTCATAATGTTGGGTTGCCAGTATTTCAGTTGGAGCCATCATGGCAGCCTGAAAACCGCTTATTACAGCTTTATACATAGAAATAACTGCTACTATAGTCTTACCAGAACCTACATCTCCTTGGATTAGTCTGTTCATTTGCTTTTCTGATTCCATATCACTTATGATCTCATCAACAACTCTTTTTTGAGCAGAAGTTAGCTTAAAAGGCAGTCTATTGATAAACTCATAAACTTCACTTTTTTCGGGATATTTTATCCCGTTTTTTGAATTAAGAACCTTATTCTTATATGTAAAAAGCCCAAGCTGGAGTGTTAGTAATTCTTCATATGATAATCTCTCTCGTGCTTTCTTAATTTCATCCTTATTCTTTGGAAAGTGAATATTATATAGAGCTTCTCTAATTCCCATGAGTTTATATTTTCTCAATAAATCTTCTGGGAGAAATTCATTAATGTGGATTAAGTGTTCTTTTAATACATTATTAATAATCTTTAGCAACTCATTATTAGTTAAACCTTCAGTTAAAGGATATATAGGAAGTATCCTTCCAACTTTTTGATTCTCTTCAGGGTTTTCGAAAACTGGGTTCATAATCTGATATTCCATACCAATACGATTAAATTTCCCATTTACAATATACTTTTGACCAGGAACGAAATTGTCCTTTAAATAATCCTGATTAAACCATATAAGTTTCCCAAATCCTGAGATGTCTTTAAATGGTACTTTTAAAATAGACAAATTTTTTCTAGGTCTATTTATTATCCCATAGCCTGTTATCTCAATTTCCAAACTAATTTTTTCGTCCTTAACCCCTTCTATAAGAGTCTTAAAATTAGTTCTATCATCATAGTCTCTTGGGATGAAATATATTAGGTCCTTTACAGTTTCTACATTTAAACGCCTTAATCTATATGCCTTTTTTGGCCCAATACCCTTAATATATTGTATACTCATATCTAGATTTCCCATTACTCCTCCTAAAAAACAAAACCCTACCATTGGTAGGGTTATTCTATAGAGATAATATAGTAATATAATGGCTGCCCACCATAAATCACTTCTATATCAACATCTTCATACTTTTCTTCCAACATTTCAGCTAAGTTATTTGCTGTATCCTCATCTACATCCTCACCGTAGAAACATGTAATTATGGACATATCATCCACCTTTAGCTTGTCTACGAGTTCAAGAGAGACAGTATTAATGTCACTTCCATCTGCAAGAATATCCTTTTGAGATAAGCCTATTATATCTCCCTTAGTAATTTTGTTTCCATTAAATTCAGTATCCCTAACAGCATAAGTTACCTGACCAGCTATAACATTTTTTATGCTATCATTCATCAACTCTACATTTTCTTCAGGGGATAAATCTTCTCTAAAAGCCAGCAAAGCTGAAATTCCTTGAGGTATATTCTTAGTTGGCATTACTGTAATATTTCTATTGCTTATTTTCTTAGTCTGTTCTGCAGCTAAAATAATATTGCTGTTATTAGGCAATATTATAACATTTCTACCTGTTGTAGAATCAATAGCATTAATAAAATCCTCAGTACTTGGATTCATAGTCTGACCACCAGATACTATATAATCTACATTTAGATCCTTAAATACTGTATCTAAACCTTCGCCTACTGAGACAGAAATAAAGGAATATTCTTTATCAATTACTAATTCTTTTTCCTTATTTTGTTCATTAATATTTAAAAGTTCATCCTTTAAAAGAACTTCCTCATGTTGAAATCTCATGTTGTCTATCTTAATATCCTTAAGGCTTCCTAGTTCCAATGCCTTCTCCAATGCTACACCAGGATTATTTGTGTGAACATGAACCTTTATAATTCCTTCTCCTCCAACTACCAAAAGGGAATCACCAAGAAGGGATAATTCATCACGTAGTACATCTATATCACTAAAATCTGTATTGATCATAAATTCTGTACAATAGCCAAATTTAATATCATCAGTGTCAATATGTTCTCTCTTCTTTACTGGTTCTACCGGAACTACTTTTTCTACATCAATTCCGGAGTATTCATCATGGCCTATAATTGTATTATAAAAACCAGTATAAAGGTACATTAGTCCCTTACCACCTGCATCTACAACTCCTGCTTGTTTTAATACAGGTAGCATTTCAGGTGTCTTAGCCAAAGTCTTATTTCCATGTTCTATTACTCTTAGTAGGAAATTGGCTAAATCTTTTTCCTCTTTAGAAATTGAAAGGGCAAATTCACCACATTCTCTTGCAACTGTTAAAATTGTACCTTCTGTAGGCTTCATAACAGCCTTATAAGCTGTTTCTGATGCTTGCTTTAAGGCTTCTGCCAACAATTTAATGTCAATAACCTCACTGTTTTTAAGACCTGTAGCAAAGCCTCTAAATAACTGTGAAAGGATAACACCAGAGTTGCCTCTAGCACCCATTAATGAGCCTTGACTTGCAGCTTGTGCAATTTTGGATGCATCGTTCTCCTCAACCTTAATCCCCTGACTAAGGGCTGATTTAACAGTTAAAAGCATATTTGTACCCGTATCTCCATCTGGAACAGGGAATACATTTAAGGAGTTTACCTCCTCTTTATTAAGTTCTAGGAGAGCTACAGAGCTTATTAGAGCTCTTTTTAGCATTACTCCATCGATAATGTTTGAAATCAATTTAGTACCTCCCATTTACTTTCCTACTCTAATTCCCTGAACGTTTATGTTTATTTTACCAACTTTAAGCCCAGTAAACTTTTCAACATTAAATCTTACTCTATCAATAATATTCTCAGCTACTACTGATATTCTAACACCATATTCTAAAATCACATGAAGATCTATTACCAAGAGATCGTCCTTACTTGAAACCCTAATCCCTTTTGTAAGATAATCCGATTTAAGTAACTCAAATAACCCGTCAGTAGCACTTTTCGAAGCCATACCCACAATTCCATAGCTTTCCATTGCTGAAATCCCTGCGATATTGGCTATTACATTATCATCAATGCTAATAACTCCTAATTCAGTAGTGATCTTGGCTGCCATATCACTCGCCTCCATTCTTTTTACCATCTTTACTATTTTACAATAAATAAGAAAATTGTTCAACTAATACTATCTTAAGTTTATAATACATTATTGTTGCTTTTTTGTACATATTTATGTTAGAATATAATGTGTTGTTATTAATGAGAATAATACTTAAAAGTCATTAGATGTAATTAAGGAGGTGTTTTTCATGGCTAAGGTTTGTGAAGTATGTGGAAAAGGAAAAGTTTTTGGTAACAAGGTTACTTTCTCAAATAGAAAGAGCTCAAGAAGTTGGGCACCAAATATCAGGTCTGTAAGAGCAGTTGTTAAAGGATCTGTAAAAAAGGTAAATGTATGTACTAGATGTTTAAGATCAGGGTATGTTGAAAGAGCTTAATACTTTGTACTAAAAAAGGCTTCCATTGTTTAATGGTGAGCCTTATTTTTTTGAGAATATTTAAGTAGAATTATTTTAATCTTATTAATAAAAATCCCATTATCAGAAGCCCTATTCCTATAAGGGATAGGAGAAATTCTATTGGCATAACGCTTATAATGATTATAAATCCAATTATGCCTAGAGTAATACCTACTATTTTTTTGTATTTCGCACGATATCTGTGCATATACCTCTTCATAACCAACACTCCTTATCCCTTTGTAATATTTTATTCAAAGGGATAAAAAGAGTGCATATTAATTAATCACATGAAAGAATTATAAGAGCTTCTCCTCTTTTTATGAAGATTTCCCCATATTCATCTATGATTTTATTGCTAATACCTAGTGTGGAGCCATAAGAAATATGTTTATCTTCCAAAGGATAATAAAAGCCTTTAAGGCTTACAATAGCCCCGTCAGAGTTTAATGGAATAATAGAAACATAACGATCTTCTGCTCTTTCTAATTTTAAATATCCCTCTGAATAGTAGATTGTATTGTTATCATCAATAATCTTCCCCTTAATATTGCACATATAAAGCTTTTTTAACAGGAGTATATTACCAATGGTATGATCCATTCTACTTCCTGTTACACCAATTAATACTATATCCTTAGCACCTTTTTGGATCAAATAATCAATTGCCAGCTCAGAATCAGTATAGTCTTTTTCAACGGGATATTTAATAATAGGTATTTTATTTTCCTCAATAAATTTTAGCTCCAAATCATTTGTAGAGTCCAAATCTCCTATAATTGCATGGGGTATTAAATTTGCTTTCATAGCGTATCTGATACCCCCATCAGCACAAAGTATAAAATCTCTATCCTTTGAAGCTGATAAGATTACTTGGATATCATTTATATGTCCACTTGATATTATTAATCCTTTCATAATAAACCCCTATTTCATTACTCTTTTTAATGGTTTCCATATTAAGAATAATACAACTATAGAAATTATCAATTCTGGCACTAGATAGGTAGCATTATATCCTATGGAATAAATCCAAGGATTTTGATCCCCAGCATATTCAGCAAAGAATACTACTCCCGAAAGTACATGGCTTAACATTCTACCTAGTATTGCTACTGTTACACCTGTTATCATAGCATTAATGGAAGTGTCTTTATCATTTTTAAATGCAATTCCAGCAAGACCTAATATACCAAAGGCTATAATATAGTCCAGCAAAAACTGAACTGGATGATAAAAATACGGCTTCATAATGAAATCCAATAGCCCGTAGGTTGCTCCTACTGCAAATCCAGGCAATATACCCCTTCTAATAGCAAACAAGAGAATTGGAATCATAGACCCAGCTGAAACACTTCCTCCATTTGGTGCCTGATAAATCTTGATTTGGTTCAACAATACTGCCAGTGCTATCATCATACCACCTTCTGTCAGCATTCTGATACTGAATTTTTTACCCATACTAATCCTCCCTCTAGAAAACAAAAAACCATTCCGGATAGGAATGGGTACATTTTTAATAATATACTCACTTCCCTCCGCTAGTATTACCTAGTTCAGGTCATAAGGGTCGGGACTAAAAGTCCACTCTCAGCTATAAGCACCCCTAGTGGTTATTGTTATTCTTTTTTATTATATAATAATATTATCATATACTACTTTATTATTCAATTAGATTCTTAAACTCTTTAGTTCTTCCCTCTATATCTTTTGCTCCAAATATATCAGAGCCTGCAACAAGTAAATCTACTCCGATATCAACCAATTCCTTTGCATTAGAAAGCTTTACTCCACCATCTACCTCTAATATAATATCTAAGTTCCTATCATCTATGATTTTTCTAAGACTCTTAATCTTATCAACCATAGCTGGAATAAAGGACTGACCACCAAAACCAGGATTTACAGTCATAATAAGTATAAGATCCAAATCCTCTATAATATAGTCCAAAACATTTAAAGGAGTTGATGGGTTTAATGACACCCCCGCCTTGATACCGTAAGACTTTATCTCTTGTATGGTCCTATGAAGATGGGTTGAAGCTTCCTGATGAACTGTCAATATATCAGCTCCAGCATCAACAAAGTCCTTAATGAACCTTTCTGGTCTATCTATCATCAAATGAACATCAAAAGGAATGTTAGTTACCTTTTTTAAACTTTTAATTACAGGTGGACCAAATGTAATGTTTGGTACAAAAATACCATCCATAATATCTAAATGCAGATAGTCAGCCCCTCCATTTTCTACTTTTTTAATCTCCTCAGTGAGATTCGCAAAGTCTGCAGACAAAAGACTTGGTGCGATTTTCGCCATTCTAGTACCTCCTAATATTCTTTATTTCTTCAAGTATCAGTAGATAATTGTTGTATCTATCTGGATGAATAAGGCCTTTTTTAACATTTTCTTTTACTGCACAATCTGGCTCCTTATCATGTAAGCAACTTAAAAATCTACAATTTGCTCCATATTTGTTTATTTCTCTAAAGTATTCTCTAACCTGTGATGCTTCTTCAATAAAGCTGATATCTAGTGAACTAAAACCTGGTGTATCCAATACGAAAGTATCCTCCCCTAATTGAAGAAGTTCAACACTTCTGGTAGTATGCTTTCCTCTTTTGGATTTTGAACTGATTTCACCAGTTTCTCTATTAAATTCATCATTTAGCATATTTAAAAGAGATGATTTACCTACACCAGATGGTCCTGCAAATACTGTGATTTGCCCTTTTAAGGCTTCTTTTAGTTCATCTATTCCAGTACCTTGTTTACTGCTGGTAATTAGAACTTTATATCCCGCTAAATTATATGTCTCTTGTAGTTTTAATACTTCTTTTTCAGAAAGATCCAATTTATTAAAGCAAATAATTATATCTAGCTTTTGGTGTTCGGCCATTATAAGAAATTTATCAAGAAGCCAGGTATTAATATCTGGCTTCTTAACACTCATTACTATAATAGCTTGAGTAATATTTGCAACAGGTGGTCTGATAAGTTGATTCTTTCTTTCATATATCTCTTCTATATAGCCTGAATTATCCTCATCAGATATTCTAATTCTTACTTTATCACCAATTAAAGGTGTAATATTTTCTTCTCTAAATAATCCTCTTGCTCTTGTTTCTATTAAGCCTTCACCCGTTTTAACATAGTAAAAGCCTCCAATACCCTTTACAATTATTCCATCCATATTTTATCCTCTATTGTCCCAATGCTTTTGCAGTAATTGTACCTTGATAAATTCCATCGAATAATATATCAAAGGTAGCTCCGACTTTGCTCTCGAAGGATACAACAAAATCTCCATCTGCAGCCTTATGTGTTTTATTATAAACTGTAATAGTCTCACCATCTTGTGTTCGATTTATTTTCACTAATGTTTCTTCTCGATCAGCAAAAGGTGTTAATGTCATAGAAGTAGTAGTCATTACACTAGTTCCTGGTTCTTCTCCTGGTGTTGGTTCTGTAGGAGTCGGCTCTCCTTCTTCAGGCCCCGAACTTATATATAAATCTACTGCTGTTCCTGTTTGAAGTTCAGTTCCTTGCTCATATGACTGCCAAGTAACTAAGTCCTTTGCAACACTATCACTTGGCTGAGGTGTAATCTCTCCAACAACTAATCCCCAACCAACAATAGTATTTTTTGCTTCATTTATCGGATTGTTTACTAGGTTAGGCATAATTACATTAGTAACTTCAGGTCCTTCACTTACAACAAGATTGATTCTTGAACCCGGCTGAGCTTGTGTTAAAGCTTCAGGATTTTGTCTTATTACACTACCCTTTGGAATACTGTCTGAAAACCCTGGATCAACAAGTCCTACATTAAATCCAGAAGCTTTAATCAATTCTTCAGCTTCTGCTAAAGTCTTATTAATTACTAATGGAACTGATATTACATCTTCACCCTCAGATATAGTAACATTAATTGGATATCCATTCTTTAATTTTACACCTGGCTCTACGGACTGATACATAACTTCACCTGAAGCAAACTCGGTGCTTTTCAATCTATTTGTAACATTAAACTCCAAACCTAGTTTTTCAATCTCTTCTCTTGCTATATCTTCTTGTTTTCCTAAAATCTCAATCATTACAATCTCTTCAACTTCTAAGAATTCTTTTAATTTAGTATATCCATAAAACATACTTGTGACTAGTAAAAAAGCAAGGGCTATACCTAGAAAAACAACAAATCCTCCACCCTTAGATTTTTTTTCATTCTTTTTAGTTTTAACAGGTTTTATCTTCTTCAAATCTTCTTCCTCTTCAATGTCCAGAGCAGGTATTATTCTAGTAGCTGAATCCACTTCATTCTCAGTATTAGGTAATACTTTGAAATTTTTAATACCTTTTAAATCATGTATAAGCTCTGCTATATTATTATATCTGTCACTTTGTCTTTTTTCCACACACTTAAGTATAATTGCCTCTAAATTTAGAGGTATTGTTGAGTCAATCTTGGTTGGTGCAGTTATTTCTGTTTGAATATGTTTTAAGGCTACACTAATTGGACTATCTCCATCATAAGGAAGCTTTCCTGTTACCATTTCATACATAACAATACCCAAGGAATAGATATCAGATTTTTCATCAGTATAGCCACCTCTGGCTTGTTCTGGTGAAAAATAATGAACACTACCTAGTACATTTGATGTAGTAGTTACCGTTGAAGAAGTTACCGCTCTTGCAATTCCAAAATCAGTTACTTTAATTCTATTATCATCAGTAATCATCATATTATGCGGTTTAATATCTCTATGAACTATATGGTTTCTATGAGCGTGTTGCAATGCTTCAGCTATTTGCAGGGAATAATTAATTGTTTCATCAACAGAAAGTTTTCCTTTGCTTTTAATTAGCTCCTTTAATGTCTTCCCACTGATAAACTCCATAACGATATAATAAACCTTTTTATCATCTATTTCTTCCATACCTACATCATAAATATTTAATATATTTGGATGTGAAAGGCTTGCAGCTGCTTGTGATTCCCTCCTGAATTTTCTAATAAAATCTTCATCTTCAGTAAACTCATCTCTAAGTACCTTGATAGCAACAAACCTATTTAAAAGATGACATTTAGCCTTATACACAATAGCCATGCCACCTTCGCCAACCTTTTCTATTATTTCATATCTATTTCCAAGCATTTTACCTATCATTTTAACACCTCATTATCCATATTGATTCCAATGACTGTAATGTTGTCACTGCCACCATTTTCTTTTGCAAGATTAACCAGTACATTACAAATATTCTTCATATCCTTATTATCAAACCTGTTAAAAACCCTCAAAATTATCTCCTCTTCAATCATATTTGTTAGCCCATCGCTGCATAATATAATAATATCAGATTTCTTTGTTTCTAATGTGATTTGATCTAACTTAACACTTGCA
>CAZHLF010000074.1:0-10218 GCA_964532845.1 uncultured Tissierella sp. | reverse complement strand
TGTATGGGAGGCTCATTAGATGCGTATGAAGATCAAGATAGGAAGAACATAGAGCATCCATTAATGGACCGTCTGTTGGTAGCCAAATATTTTTCAATATACTGAATTAGTTCAATAGAATAAAAGGATGAAAATGGTTCTACCCACTGACCAAACTTTGTAACACTTCCAAAGGAATCTAGTTTAGTTTTGCTTTTCATAAATCTAACATATTCCATATTGATATTTGGCATATCACAAGCCACCACAAAGGCATATTTACTAGAGGATTTCACAAGACCTGCATGAATTCCTCCAAGCGGGCCTTTATCCTTTAAGATATCCATTGTGATTATATGTGACAATCCAATATATAGCTCAGGTCTATTGGTAACAATAATTATTTCATCAAACTCCTTACTGAGCTTGTGAGCAAGATTATCCATTAATCTTCTCTCATCTATCTTTAAAAGCTGCTTATCAAAGCCCATTCTAGAGCTTTTTCCCCCCGCTAATATTATGGCAGTACCAAACTTCTTCATCTTAATCACCTATCTTGCACACTCATTTGCCTTGCCTGTTAATATTTCCAATCCATGATTAATGCTAGAAAGAGCATATTCCAGGGATTCCTTTACAGCCTTAGGGCTTCCTGGCATATTTACAATTAAAGTATCATTTCTAATTCCAGAAACAGCTCTTGATAACATGGCCATTGGTGTAATATTTAGACTGTTGTATCTAATAGCTTCAGCTATACCATTGGCTTCTCTTGTAAATACCTTCTTACTTGCTTCAGGAGTAATGTCTCTTTTACTAAAGCCAGTTCCACCTGTTGTAAGTATTAAATCAACCTTCAACTCATCAGCCATAAAGATCATCTCTTGGGATAATTTATTCTCCTCATCAGGAAGGATTACCTGCCTTATAACCTCATAGCCAAATTCTGTTACCATATCATATATAACTTTACCAGATACATCCTCACGTATGCCTTGTGAGCCCTTATCGCTGGATGTAATTATTCCTACTTTAAACATTTAACCACCCCATGGTAGATTCATATATTCCTTCATTCTTCTATCATACTCACTCTTAAATAGGAGTTCATGTCCTTCTTCCCATTTAGTAAGTCTTTCAAATATTGCCTTTACTTCTTTATCTTCAATATTATTTGCAGCATTCTGATAGAATTCTTTGTAGTCCCTTTCAATTAAATAGGCCATTCTTAAAACAGTTAAATCTGGTATATCAGATTCCTGAAGGGTTTCCTTTATATGCTCAGATTCCTCCCTAGCCTCAAAAATACTTTCATCTCTATCCAACAATTCAGGATCCATATTAAAGGAATCTGTTTCAATATACTTGTTTAATAGATTCTCAATATATTTATAATGTTCCATCTCAGTATTAGCCAATGATAGAAACAACTTCTCTGTAGTTGGATTATTCATAGACTGAGCCTTTTCTTTGTAAAAGTTATGGCCATCTAATTCCATCTGCATAGCATATCTAAATATTTGCTCATAGGTTTTCATTTTAACACCTCCGTACAGTTCACAATTCACATTTCACATTTCACTAGATAAACAAACTTAGCGACTTACACAAAATAGAAATGAACTATTTTGGTAATCTGCTTAAATTCACAGTGTTAGGATCTAGCATTCGAAGTCTTAAACCCGAGATTCTTCGCATACGCTAAGAATGACAGTCTGGATGGAATGACAGCCACTGGGGCATGGCCTCGATGGCAGGAGTTGTGCATTGTGAATTGTGAATTTTATTTTGTTGTTCACTGATAGACATACTAAGCGATATATACAAAATTGAACTACACAATTTTGATATCCTGCTTATTTTCACTATTACTTGTTAACTATCTTTTCTATCCTTACCGCCGCTACTTTTAATTCCGAAATCTTAGATATAGGGTCCAGGGCTGAGTTTGTAAGGATATTTGCTGCTCCATCTGCAAAGTGGAATGGCATGAAAAGTACATTTTCATCTATTATATCTGTTATCCTTGCAGTAGTTTCAATTTCTCCTCTTCTTGAGGTTAATTTTACCCTATCTCCATTATTTATTCCAAGTCTGTTAGCATCTACTTCATTTATCTCAACATAGGATGAAGGCGCAAGTTTATTAATTCCATCAACTCTACCTGTCATAGTTCTTGTATGATAATGATAAAGAATTCTACCAGTTGTAAATACATATGGATATTCTCTATCTGGCATCTCTGCAGACTCTGTATATTCAGAAGGCATAAATAATCCTCTTCCTCTCGCTATAGCTACTTTGTGAAGGAACTTTGTTCCTGGATGATCCTTATCTGGACATGGCCACTGAATTCCTTCATGCTCCAATCTCTTATAGGTTATTCCACCATAGGAAGGAGTCAATGAAGCTATTTCATCCATTATCCTTGCAGGATGTGAATATCTCTTCTCATATCCAAGATAATTCATCAATTCCATAAGAATTTGCCAGTCTGGTTTTGCATCTCCAACAGGCTCAATAGCTTTTCTAACTCTTTGGACTCTTCTTTCTGTATTGGAGAATGTACCATCCTTTTCAGCAAAGGATGCTGCTGGAAGTACTACATCAGCTAATTCCGATGTCTCTGTCATAAATATATCCTGAACTACTAAAAAGTCTACATGCTCTAATGCTGCTTTTACGTGGTTGATATCAGGGTCAGAAACCATTGGATTCTCTCCCATAATATATAGGAACTTTATCCCTCCATCATGTGCACCATTAAATATTTCAGGAATTGTAAGTCCTACCTTTGGACTTAATTTAGCATTCCATGCCTTTTGGAACTTTTCAAGTACTTCTGGCTTAAATACCTTCTGATATCCAGGTAAATCAGCAGGAAGTCCACCCATATCACAGGCACCTTGAACATTATTTTGTCCTCTTAATGGGTTTACTCCAGCACTTTCTTTACCTACATTGCCACAAAGCATTGCTAGATTAGATATACTCATTACAGCTGCTGTTCCTGTTGTATGTTGAGTAATACCCATTGTATAATAAATACCCGCTTTTTCAGCTTCCCCATAAATAGTTGCAGCCTTTATAATATCCTCTGCTTTAAGACCACAGATTTCCCCTACTCTTTCAGGGGTATATTCTTTAACAACTTCTACTAACTCTTCGAAGTTTTCACATCTTTCTTCAATATATTCCTTATCATATAATCCCTTCTGGAGGATTACATTCATCATTCCATTTAATAGAGCAATGTTTGTACCTGGCTTAAGCTGTAAAAATACATCAGCATAGTCTGCCAGTTCAATTCTCCTAGGGTCAGCTACTATAAGCTTTGCACCATTCTTTATAGCTTGCTTCATTCTAGCTCCGATTATAGGGTGATTTTCTGTAGTATTTGAGCCAATTACAAACATGGCATCAGTATCTATTATTTCCTCTATGCTATTTGTCATAGCACCACTTCCAAGTGTTGTTGCAAGACCTGCAACTGTAGAGGAATGTCAGAGTCGTGCGCAGTGATCTACGTTATTGGTTCCAATCACTGCTCTAAACAATTTTTGGAAAAGGTAGTTTTCCTCATTAGTACATCTTGCAGATGTAAGTCCGGCAAAGGTTTCAGGACCTGAATTTTCCTTTGTCTCATTAACTTTTCTTCTTATATATCTATATGCTTCATCCCATGTAGCCTCTTCAAATTTACCATTTCTTTTAATTAGAGGAGTCTTTAATCTATCAGGATGATTTATAAACTTATATGCAAATTTACCCTTTACACAAAGAAGTCCATTATTAGGCACCCCTCTGGCAGGTTCAACTCCTACTACCTTTTCTCCCTTAACTACTAAGTCCATTTGGCATCCTACTCCACAATAGGAACAAGTAGTTTTAACTTTTTTAGTCTCCCAATGACGATGTTTTTGTCCCTTAGGGCTCAATGCTCCTACAGGGCATACTGAGACGCAATTGCCGCAGGACACGCATTTTGAATTGATTAGTCCTTCTTTAAATGGAGTAGCAACTATAGTGTTAAAACCTCTATCTTCAAAGCCAATAGCAGTAGTTCCCTGTAATTCATCACAAACTCTTACGCAAAGCCCACAAAGAATACACTTTCGTGCATCATAATCGTAAAATGGGTTGGATGTATCTAAATAAGGTTCCCTTTTAGCACCTTTATAGCTTCCATCAATAATTCCATATTCATAAGAGTAATCCTGAAGCTTACAGTTTCCTGATTTGTCACAGCTTAAGCATTCCATGGGATGATTTGATACCAGTAAATCCAAAACTTCTCTTCTTGCATTTCTTACCTTATTAGTATTTGTATGCACTACCATATTGTCCTTTACCATAGTGCTGCAAGATGTAGAAAGGTTTTTCCCTCCTTCTATATCCACCAGACACATTCTGCATGATGAGGATGGATTCAACCTTTCATCGTGACACAAAGTAGGTATATTGATTCCTGCCTTTCTGCAGGCATCAAGAACTGTAGTGTTTTTTTCTACTTCATACTGAATACCATCTATAATAATCTTCATAAGACTACTCCTTAACTTTCTCTTTTGAATCTAGCTTTTGTATCTTTTCCAACAAGTCTTCTATAATAAGTGCCTTTTCCCATGTAGTCTCGTAGAACTTTCCATCCACTTTTCTATATGGTAAATCTGGGTTATCTACATGTCTAAGTTCTGTAGTTAGTCTACCTTTTAGGCACAATGGTCTGCCATTTGTAGGTGGTTTAGCTACTACTGCTAGAACTTCCTTACCTCTTGATTTCACTTCAAATTCGCAGCCATAGTCACATGCTTTACAGTTTACAACTCTAGATGATCCTTCCCACGCCCTTATCTTTCCTAATGCACGCTTATCTACTAACGCACCTACTGGACAAACAGAAACGCATCTATTGCAGGATACGCAAGAGGATTCTTCCAAAGTTTGATCGGAATCTGCAACAATCTTTGTATCATACCCTCTTTCAGAGAAGGAAAGGACCTTTCTATCACTTACTCCATCACATGTTCTAACGCATTTTCCACAAAGTATACATTTAGCATTGTCCTTTAATATATATGGACTCGAAGTATCAAGAAGCTGTGGTCTCATAACTCCACCATGATCTCTAAATTTAAGATCATACTCATAAGCGTACTTTTGAAGATAGCATTCTCCAGCCTTCTGACATGTTAAACAATCATTAGGATGAGAATCCAATAATAATTGTAATATATCTTTTCTAGTATTAACTACCTTTTCACTAGAAGTATGAACAACCATGCCTTCCCTTACCCTTGTAGAGCATGATGTCTCAAGTTTTTTACTGCCTTCTATCTCAACTATACAAAGTCTACAAGCCCCAACTATCTCTAAATCAGGGTCATAACAAAGAGCAGGTATTTCAATGTCAAGTTGTTTAGCAGCTTCTATAATGTTTATGCCAGAAGGTACACTGACCTTTTGGCCATCTATGGTTAAAGTAACATTTGCCATTTAATTACCTCCTCTATCTCTTGATTACTGCACTTACCCTTGGTGGACATGCTTCCATACAAGCACCACACTTAATACATTGTTCCTGATCTATTACATGTCTTTCTTTTAGCTTTCCTGAGATACAAGAAACAGGACAAGCTTTAGCACACTTACCACAGCCAATACATTTGTCTGTAATATAATACTGTAATAATGCCTGGCATGAGCCAGCAGGACATTTCTTATTATTTATATGAGCTTCGTATTCATCTCTATAATACTTAATAGTAGTAATAACAGGATTTGAAGCAGTTTGTCCCAGTCCACATAAAGAAGCTGAGCTAATGGTTTGACCTAGACTTTCCATTCTCTCTATGTCTCCTTCTTCACCATGCCCTTCTACTACTCTTTCAAGAATTTCTAGCATTCTCTTAGTACCTTCCCTACATGGTACACACTTACCACAGGATTCTTCAACGGTAAAATCTAAGAAGAATCTTGCAATATCAACCATACATGTATCTTCATCCATTACTACCATTCCACCAGAACCCATAATGGAGCCTATCTTTCCTAAGGATTCAAAGTCCACAGGAGTGTCTATTAAATCAGCTGGAATACAACCACCTGAAGGTCCTCCAGTTTGGACAGCCTTAAAAGCTTTTCCATTTTGTACTCCACCACCAATATCAAATACAATTTCTCTAAGTGGTGTTCCCATTGGAACCTCTACCAATCCTGCATTTTCAACCTTACCTACTAGTGCAAATACCTTTGTTCCTGGAGATTTTTCTGTACCTATACTTCTAAACCAATCAACTCCCTTTTGGAATATAACTGGAACACATGCATAAGTTTCAACGTTATTTATTATTGTAGGCTTCTGCCACAAACCTTTATGTGCCGTTCTATGTACTTTAGTTCTTGGCATTCCTCTTTTACCTTCAATAGATTCAATAAGGGCTGTACCTTCACCACAAACAAAGGCTCCCGAACCAAGTCTTAACTCAATGTCAAAATTAAAGCCTGTTCCTAAAATATTGCTGCCAAGTATTCCAAGCTCCTTTGCCTGCTCTATAGCAGCCTTTAATCTCTTTACTGCTATAGGATACTCTGCTCTAACGTAGATAAAACCTTGTGTTGCGCCAACAGCATATCCACCAATAGCCATACCCTCCAATACAGCATGAGGGTCATTTTCAAGTATTGACCTGTCCATAAATGCGCCAGGGTCTCCCTCATCCGCATTACAAATCATATACTTTTGGTCTGCATCATATTTAAATGCCTCGTCCCACTTTCTACCTGTTGGAAATCCAGCACCGCCTCTACCTCTTAGCATTGAAGCTTTCATATCTTCAATGATGTCTCCACGGGAGCGATTAAATAAAAGGTCTGTAAAAGCAGAATAACCATCTAATGCTATGTAATCCTCAATTTTGCCCGGATTAATAATCCCACAGTTTTTCAGTGCAATTCTTACTTGTTTTTTATAATAATCCCCATTTAATACTATAGAGCCATCTTCTCTTATATCAACATTACCAGCCTCTTTAAGTCTAGCCTCTAGAACTGGTCTATGTTCCTTTTTAATCTGGTTTAATCTCTCAAGTGTTAGCAATTCTTACACCTCACTTCTATACTTTTGAATTATTTCTTGAATCATGTCCTTTGAAACTCTAGGATAAATATCTTCATTTATTACAATAACTGGAGCTAAAGAACAGTCTCCTACACATCTTGTTGAATTAATGGAAAATTTCAAATCAGGGGTAGTGTATCCTGCCTTTATTCCAAGTTGAGATTCTATTTCCTCAAGAATAGACTGTGCTCCCTTCACATAACAAGCAGTTCCTAGGCAGACACTTATAATATTTTCTCCCTTTGGTATAAATGAAAACTGGGAGTAGAATGTAGCAACTCCGTAGATTTCAGCCATAGGGATATTTAATGTTCTTGAAATCATTTGAAGTATTTCCAAGGGTAAATATCCAAATGTAGTTTGAGCCTCCTGTAATACCGGCATTAAAGCTCCTGCCATATCTTTGTGGTCATGCATGAACATTTTGAAGCTTTCTATTTTCTCTTTATTTTTCTCTTTATCAAATACAAACTCCATTTTTTCCTCCTTTAAGCTTTCTTGAAACTGCTAGCAGTTTCTACTTTCTGCATCAATGAGGCTTCGTGCATATTCACCTCATTATTTACATAAACTTTGTTACTAGTTTAACGTTTTCAATTTTCTAAAAATTCATCTATAATAATATTATGTTATAATAATCTGTGTCCAATGTCAATGAAATGGGCCCTTGTGAAAATATAGATTTAAGCATAAAAAACAAAGAGCCAAAAGAGATATATCTCCTTAGGCTCTAAAAATTACTTACATTTATCGATAAAGTATTTAAATGGATTAACAAATTCCTTGTATTTCATAGACATGGTTTCAGGATGAAATTGTACCCCCAAAATTACTCTTTCATTTGTGGACTCTACAGCTTCAATAATTCCATCTGTTGCTGTAGCAGTTACCTTTAAATCCTTACCCAAATCCTTTAATGCCTGATGATGAAGTGAATTAACAAAAATCTTCTCTTTTCCAAAAATCTCATACATCATTGTTTCCTTGGAAATATTTATACTGTGATACCCTTCCTGAAGATTGATCTCTGTTGTATGTCCATGGACATTCTCTATCATTGAATAAATATCCTGATATACAGTACCACCTAAAGCAATATTTATTAGCTGCATTCCTCTACATATCCCAAATATAGGTATGCCTTTTTCATATACCTTTTGGAACAAAGCCATCTCGGTCTTATCTCTATCATGAGAAATATGCGTAACTTCTTTTACCGGCTCTTCACCGAAGTAATGAGATCCAATGTCCTCACCACCTGTAAATATGATTCCATCTAATAAACTTACATATCTATCAACATCATCTATTGTAGTTAAATTGGGTATAACAACAGGAATACCTCCACCCTCTAATACAACATTTATATATTCACAGTTAATTCTATTAACACCTCTGTTTATACTGCTATCATATTGCATTGTCAATCCTATTATTGGCTTCATCTAATCATCTCCCATTGAAATACTTACAACAATTTAACCATACCATTTTAAAATTCTTTGGTCAATGAGATTTGAATGATGATTTACTTCAACTCCACCAAGTGCTTCCAATATTTCATAGGCATATGATTCTTCTTAAGTCTTAAGTTCTTCCTGCTAGCTATTGAAATATGCTTATAATAGGATTTCCACATCTCTTGATACTCTTCTTCATCCTCATGAATTACCAATTCATTTTCCAGTTCCAGCTCTCTGATAATCCATTCCTTTTTATTATAAAATGCTGCAATATTTCTCTTTATATCATGAATTATCCAGTTTTCATTGCTGATCCTACTTGTAAAATGAGGAGCAATAAGTCCTGTTATATTATACTGAGGCTCGTATTCAGCATAGAGAATTCCATTATCAAGCATTTTAAATCTTAAAAGCCCAAGCATAGCATGTCTTTCACCAGATACCTTTTGGCATAGTTTAGTCATAGCTAGAACTGCATCATTGGCTAGGTTATCATCCACACTTCTTCCCAGTTTAAATCCAACCCTTAGATAGTCTAAAATAACCTTACCACTACCTGGTAATTCTGATAAAAATCCATAAAATACTCTTCTTAAAGCTTCAGGTGAAATCTTCTCCTCTATAGACTTATATACTTTCTCTGCATTTTCTACTTCAGTTTTAATAATATATCGTTGAAGGAGAAAATTATCTTCCAATCTATCCACGGGCACTATGTCATAAGGGTTTTCATGTCTATAATATGCTTCATATATACAGGTTAAAAGCCCATCAAAGGTCCCATCGTAAATATATACTATCATATGAGAAGGCCTCCATTGGGGGAAATAAGTCTAGGTTTCCCACCTTCAATTTTTGGAGTATCAAATAATGAAAGTTGAATAATTCCATTATTATCTACCTTATCTATTATCCTACTTCTAATTACTTCCTGATTCATACTCTTTAATCCATAATGCTTGCCTTTACAAGTTATGAAATACTGAGCTCTTTTTAGGACAATTCCCATTTTTCTTAAGTCTTCAAAATCAATGGATCCAAATCTTCGTGCCTGGACGATTCTCATAGCTGATTTTACTCCAATACCTGGTACTCTTAAAAGCATATTGTAATCTACTTTATTTATTTCTACAGGAAATAGGTGAATATTTCTTAGTGCCCAATCACATTTAGGGTCCAATGCCAAATCAAAATCAGGCTTTGTTTCATCCAAAAGCTCTCTTGCCTCAAATTTATAGAACCTTAAAAGCCAGTCTGCCTGATATAGTCTATTTTCCCTAACTAGGGGAGGTGAGCTAATGGCAGGAAGCTTAGAATTAGTTGATACTGGAACGAAGGCTGAATAATACACCCTTTTTAGGCTATAGCCTTTATATAATCCTTCGGATAATCTTAAAATCTTTAAATCACTATCAGGTGTAGCACCTATTATTAGCTGTGTAGTCTGTCCTGCTGGTACAAATTTCGGGCTGGATCTAAAGACTTTTCTTTCATCAATATTTTGGACTATAGATTTTCTTATCTGTTCCATTGGTTTTAATATCTTCTCCTTAGTTTTTTGAGGTGCTAGAAGCTTTAGTCCTTCCTCTGTGGGTAGTTCAATATTTACGCTCATTCTATCCACAAGATGCCCTACTCTTTCCACAATGGTCTCAT
>CAZHLF010000073.1:0-10226 GCA_964532845.1 uncultured Tissierella sp. | reverse complement strand
GGCATGTCCATTTTCTACAAGTCCTATCCTGCCTATAGCAGTTTCATAATAGTATGCGTTCATAAGCAATCTCCTCCAGTATATTTCCTTATTCAATCATTAACTAAAATATATCACACAAGTTGATTCTTGTGCAGTCCTTAATAATATTATTGCAGTGTAATTAATAAAATAATATAATTAGTTGAGAGATACACTCAACTAATTGCGGCTAGTTGTAGAAACTGCAAAGCAGTTTCTTGATGCCTAAATGAAGTAAACTTCATTGCGGCTATTGAGGAAACTGCACGGCAGTTTCTTGATGTCTAAATGGCTTTAGCTTAATAGAAAAGGGGAATATAATGTCAACCAACAAAAAGGTTATTATAGTTTTTTTAATAGTTCTTATGACTCTATTTTTTGTTAGAACTACGGATAAAAAAATAGCATCTGGTGAAGAAATCACCATGTATATTGCTTCTGATATACACTATTTCCCAAAGCGCCTAACTGATTATAGTAAGGGCTTCAAGGAGTTTGCTACTCCAAGGGATGGTAAAGAGCTCTATTATATTGAAGATATAATGGATGCTTTTGTAAGGGATATTGGAATAAACAAACCAGATATTTTAATAGTAAGTGGTGACCTTACTAACAATGGTGAGTTGAAGGGACATGAGGCCTTAGCAGAGCAATTCAAAAAGATCGAAAAAACAGGTACTGATGTATTTTTGATACCTGGAAATCATGACATTTTAAGCATCTGGACCAGTGGTTACAGAAATGGAGCACCATATGTTGTTGACAATACAGAGCATGAAGAATTCAAAGAAATTTACAAAGACTTTGGTTATGGAGAAGCAATATCCCATGATAAGAAAACTTTGAGCTATCTAGCTGCTCCATCAGAGGATTTATGGTTATTAATGCTGGATTCAAATAAATATCACAGTGATTTTGGAATGCCAACAAATACTGGATATATAACTGATGAAACTTTGGAATGGATTAGAAAATCTGGTGAACTTGCTAAGAAAAATAATGCAGAAATTATAGCTATCACACATCATAACCTATTGAACCACAGTCTTACAAAGACTGAAGGAACAATCATCAATAATGCAGAACTAATAAAACTATTCGAGGAATATGATATTAGACTAAACTTCAGCGGACATATCCACATACAGGATATTAAAAATGATAATGAAGAAAATCCTAAGGTTTATGATGTTGTAAACAGTGCATTTAGTGTCTATCCTCAGCAATATGGAGTATTGAAGTATTCCCCTTATACTGGTTTTGAATATTCAAAGTCTAAAGTTGATGTGGAAGGATATTCTATAGAAAATAATTTAGAAGATGAAAATTTAAATAATTTCAGTTCCTATTCAAGAAACTCCTTTGGAATCAGACCTTATGAAAATGCAGTGCATGAGCTTGAAAATCTTGGAACATATTCAGAAAAGGAAATAGAAAAAATAGCAAATATGGTAATGGAACTAAATCTTAGATGGTTTGATGGAACAATAAATAGTTATAAACATGAACTTTTCAAAACTCAGCTTTACAAGGATTTTATAGATATTAAGTCTGATTACCTATATGACTTTGTGTATAGAATGGTACACAGTGGAGATCTTGATGGTTCATATTTAACCTTACCACCCAAAAACTAATGAAAAGCTACTTTCCCGTCTTGGTTAAGTAGCTTTTTCCATTAATATTAATTTTTACTTATTTAGTAGTTAAGTAATTAGTTATTTCATATTGCTTTAACATCTCTTCATACCAAGTATTATAAGCTACACCCATTTTTTCCTGGAATAGGGTTTCTTTAATATCATCCCTGAATTCATCAAATGTCGCTTCTTTAGCTTCCTTGTGATCTTCTACCTTAATTATATGGTATCCAAATGAAGTTTGTACTGGTTCGCTCACTTCACCAACACTCATAGAAAAGGCAGTGTTTTCAAATTCTGCAACCATTTCTCCTTTGCCGAAATAACCTAGCGAACCACCATTTTGGCTATTTGAAGTATCAGTAGAATATTCCTTTGCTAGCTCAGCAAATTCAGCTCCACCATCTAACTTACCCTTTACCTCATCGGCAAGTTCCTTGGTATCGACTAAAATATGACTAGCCTTTACTTGTTCAGCCTCATCTAAGTATGCTTTATTGGTATTGAAATACTCTTGAATTTCTTGATCCTCTATGGTTATATATGGCTCAAGAATCTTTTTGAGTTGTAAGTTTGTTGTTATATTTTCCTTCATATCATCCATAGTCATATTATAGGCGGTTAGAGCATTATTCATTTCCTCTTCTCCACCATAATACTCTGTCATTTCATCGATATTCTTTTGAATTTCTTCATCTGAAATAGTGATGCTATTCTTTTCTACTTCTGCAAGCATTATTTTCTCAGCAATTAATGCATTTAATGCTGCATCTCCATTTTGTGCTACCAACTGATCATATAATTCCTCTTTAGTAATCTCCACATTGTTAACTTTAGCTACAACTTCCTTTTGTGTACAACCAACAAACCCCACTGAAGCAACAGCCAACAATCCAATTACAAGTAACTTTGATTTATTTCTCACTATTATAATCTCCTCCCTATTTTGCAAAACATTTTGCCTTATTCTTTCATTATTATACACCACTATGACCTATATATGAAAGTAAAATGATAATCTTGTGAAACTCATAAAAATGAGCTATCAATTGATAGCCCATTGATACTACTATTTCACAATTAGAACTGATATATTTACGTTATTTAGCACCTTATTAGAAATGCTACCAAGGAAAGCTCTTGAGAATGTACCAAGTCCTCTTCTACCCATTACAATAAGATCTACTTCCTTTTCTTCAGCTACTTCAATGATTTTATCTGCAATATCTCCAACTTTGTAATCAGCCTTAACTACACCAGGATAATCCTTAAATAAATCAACAGCTTCTTTTAATATCTCTTCACCACATTGAATATTTGTTTTAGTAGTCTCATTCTGATAATCCTGACTTACAGTATATGGATTTCCCTTTAGGTTTTCAACTACAGTTAAAATATAAACATCACTCGTCTTTAGCTCAGCTATTTCCTTTGCTTTAATCAGAGCTTTCTTGGAATTTTCAGAGCCATCTACAGAAACCAAAATTTTTTTCATTCAATTACCTCCAATTAATCTTCTTCCAAAAATATTTTTACAGCATTATACACCTTTTCTTCTCCAATAACCAACAAAATATCACCTAATTCAAATGTTGCATATGGTCCTGGAGAAAGAATGGTCTCATTATCTCTCTTTATACCTATAATAGTACCTCCAGTATGCTGCCAAAAACTGACCCCACCTATGGATTTACCTATAAAAGAACATTTTTCTGTAACTTCGATTTCCAATGGTGTAATAGATGTGGTATTACTAAATCTGCTGGTATAGTCAATAATTTTATCAATGGTAGCAACTATTTCACTTTCCAGCTCCATTTTTTGATTTATTTGAGCTAATAGGGTTGCTTTATGGGATGCTACACTTTCAATATTCTTAAACTTGTTTATATACTTAAAGGCACTGTCTTTAGAGAGAATCGTTATACCACTACCCCTATGAGACCTTACAACGCCAACATCTTCCAGAAGTTTAATAGCCCTTCTTACGGTTTCAGGAGAAACATTGTATTTACCAGCTAAAGTAGACCTACCATGTAGCTTGTCTCCTTCTTTTATATCTTCTTTATATATCCCATTAGCTATATCTAATGCTATCTCTTGATACCTTGAGGTCACATTGTTTTCGTACATTATTACACTCCTATCGATTTTCAAACTATTGCTAATACTATCATAGCACTATTTCTTACAATTGACAATTAAGCTTTTCTATGATTTCATCAGCATTTATAGGTCTTCCATCATATTTTAGAATTCTATGGGTACACTTTATATTAGTTTTTTCATTGATTAGACTTTCCAACTGCCCAGTGGCATTTTGTTCAATATGGATGATATTTTTAGCCTTTGGTCCAAATTTATTTATGAGCTTTGTTGGAAATGGCCAGATATCACCATAAATCAAAGCTCCATAAGATTTACCAGCTTCGTTAAGTCTTTCTACTGCTTCTTTTACTGCACCAAATGTGGCTCCAAAACAAACTATTAGATTCTCAGGCTCTTCCCTGCCAATAAACCACGGCTCCTGTAACTCTTCAAGAAGTCCTTCCAGCTTTTTCATTCTCTTATCTACCATCTTAGTTCTATTTTCTGGATCCTCATCTATATGACCTGCTTCGTTGTGTTCATGACTATCCACCAAAATAACCTTGCCATGTATCTTTCCAGGGATTATTCTAGGTGATATTCCACTTTCAGTAAACTTATATCTGAGATATCTTTCACCTGTTATATCTTTTACTGATGCTAAGTGTCTTTCAATGGTTATTTTACTAAAGTCAAAGGGTTCTAAAGTCATACTATAATCAGTTAAATATTCCTCAGTCATAAGAATTACTGGAATCTGATACTTCTCTGCTAAATTAAAAGCTCTTGCTGCTTGATAGAAAGCATCATCAGGACTCCTTAAGGTAATAACCATTCTAGGAAACTCTCCGTGTCCTGCATGTATCATAAACCTTAAATCTGACTGCTCAGTTCTAGTAGATAATCCTGTTGCAGGTCCAGGTCTTTGAGCATTAAATAAGACTATAGGGGTTTCTAAAATTCCTGCCAAACTTAAGGCCTCAACCATTAGAGCTATACCACCACCAGATGAACCTGTCATTGCTCTCACACCTGCATATGAAGCTCCAATAGCCATATTTAAGGCTCCAACCTCATCTTCTATCTGATCAACTATTATCCCCATTTCATTGGACTTAGATGACATATAAGTCATAACACTTGAAGAAGGAGTCATTGGATAACCGCAATAATATCTACATCCTGCAGCTATGGCTCCTAAAGCTAATGCCTGGTTACCATTGATTAAAATATTGTTGTCTTTCCTAATAGGTAGTTCATACTTTCTTTCCAACATATTATAGCCTCTTTCTAAGGCTTGTTTATTTACATCGGAAATTTTCTCTCCTAAAACATCATCAATTACCTCTTTAGCCACTTTTAAATCTATTCCAAAATAGTTACATAAAGCACCCAGTCCTACAGTTGGATAAACCCTTTGGTTATTTAATTCTTTAGCAATTTCAATTAAAGGTAGATGATTAAATTCTTCAGCCTTTGCCACTTCCTTATCCAATATGACTACTCCATTTATCTTTAACTTTTCTCTATGTAGCTTTACTGTTTCTTCATTTAAAGCAAATATCATATCTATCTTAGAGGTGTAGCTTGTTAAGGGTTTATCTGAAAACCTAACCTGCATGAAGTTATGTCCACCTCTTACTCTGGACATAAAATCTTTATAAGTAAATACATAATAACCACATCTTTTTATAGTTCTTTCCAATAGATTTACAACAGTATCTATTCCTTGACCTGCTGCCCCACCAACTAATACTGTATAGTCCATAATAATCCTCCTCTCTCTATTTAATAGAATCCCTTCATTAATTTCTCAGCATCCATAGGATTTAATTCTAAATCAACAAGAGGTGGACCATTTTTTACAAAATCAAAGGAATCATCATAAGTTTCCTTCTCAACCTTGTACAATATTCCCAAAGGTATACCATCATCCCATTCTAAAGATTTTTTATAAGCAGCATCATAGTCTGTATGGTCATAATTATCATCCAGATAATAGGTATGTTCTTTATACCATTGGAAGGTATTGACTTTATTCCACACAACACAAGGCTGGAAGATGTCTACATGGGCATATCCCTTATAAAGAATCGCTTCCTTCATTAAATTTACAAGATGAGGAATGTCACCAGAAAATCCACGGGCTACGAAACCTGCTCCCATAGTTAAAGATAGAGCTAGAGGTTTTACAGGCTCTAGTCTAACTCCATCAAACTGCAGTGTAGTTTTTTGTCCTCTTGCAGTAGTTGGTGAGCCTTGTCCCTTTGTTAAACCATAGATTTGATTATTATGAACAAAATGAGCAATGTTAATATTTCTTCTAATAGTATGAATAAAATGGTTCCCACCTTCTCCATATGTATCCCCATCACCGGATTCGGCAATAACAGTGAGATTTTTATTAGCTAGCTTTATCCCAATTGCTGGAGGTAAAGCTCTACCATGAAGTCCATTAAAACCATTTGCAGCTATATAGTGAGGCATCTTTGCAGCTTGACCGATTCCTGTAACTATTACTGCATCATGCGGTGCAATTTCCAATTCCTCCAATGCCTGCTTAAGTGCGGTTCTTATCATAAAGTTTCCACAGCCTGGACACCAGGAAGGGTCAAATAATTCATACTCACAATTCATGAAATAACCCCCTTGCTAAGTATTTTCCTATTTACTATACCCTAAATAGGCCCTAATAAAGCATATTGCATTATTATCATTTTTAATATTAACCTCACACTTATGTTCCTATGTCATTTTTAACTATATATAGATTTCATCTTAGTGTTTTTCGTCTAAAGAAATAAATAATGCATGTTATTACTGGAATTGTAACATAAAATATTATATACAGAATATTCATATAAAAATCAAAGTCTTTCCTAATTCCAATAACTGATCTTCTTTGAATTATTGATATAGATACTATAAATATTATTGCGCCTACAACATATAGTATAGATTTCTCATCTTCTTTTTTATTAAAGACATCTCTAAAAGCTCTAATGGATATATAAGTAAAACCAAGTATCCTAGCTATACTTGCCAATATCCACACAAAAACAAAAATCGCATCAATCCTTTCAAATATTTCTAGCAAATTAATTAATCTAGTATATTTATAAAAAGGAAAAACAGTATGCTTTGAAAGCTCAATCCCTAAACTTCCTTGTGTTACTACAAGTGCTACTATTAATAACAATAAGGATACTGTGGTAGATATAAGGAAAATTTTATTTATATCCCTTTTATTTTCAAGCTCAGGAATTATCATTAATAATAAAAATACATCAGTGAAAATGAAGGAGAGCTCTATAGCCCCCTTATTAATGTCCAATAACGTAGAGTCCTTTAAAATAGGTAAAAGTACTTTTAAGTCAACATTATTAAGACCGAATAATACTAATATCAAAAATACAATAGTTATAAGGGGAAAAAATATTTCTGATCCTCTTAATATGGTTATAGCACCTAATGATACTATATATATACAGGTTATCATCATAGCCCCAGCAATTATTATATTGGATGAATCAGCTAGAATAGAAGTACAAACTAGTTCAGTTTGAAGTGTTAAACTATTTATAGTATTAATTATAAAATATAATCCATATAGTATCCCTAAAAATCCTCCTATTCTTTTACCATATATCTTTTTGATGTAACTAATCATAGAAAATGCTTTGAAATTATTCGCTAAAAAGATTAAGGGAGTAGAAAAAACTAAAAGGTATGCTATAGAAATCACTACACTTATCCATAAGTCTTGGTTATTGGGAGGATGATCTATTATTGGCATACTAGAGAGTGCAAAGGATAACCTTGTAATAATTATAAAACCGATTATTTGTCTAGTTGTAATCTTTTCAACTGGCATCAATCTTCACCCTTCTTTATATTTGAAGGAACATCTATTATCCCTGTTCTAAGAATATATGTCTCTACATTTATATTATAATTAACTTCAGGGAATATAGCGTCCCAATCCTTAGCGATTGCCTTCCACTCTTCTGGATACTTCCTATGAAATAGTGTGTCAATACCGAATGTATCCAATTTCAATTCATTTTGTGCTTTATCCATTGTCCTACTTATATATTCCTTAACCTTATTGGAGCAAGCCTCTTCTATTGCATTCTTTACATTTAGCTCAACAAGATCTAATCCTTTTGTTTCCTCCCCTATAGCACCTTTTAAGATAACATTAATATCTAAATTAATAGATCCGTCTGTTATTTGTATATCACTTTTTGTTTTGCTTTCTTTAATTTCCAAAGTAGTGAATCTACCTTTTGATGAAACATATTCAACACTCCTAGATAACTCGTCAGGGGTTTCAAATACAACTAAACCACCTTCTATTTCATCTACAAGAAAATTGAAACCAATCATTTCATCTCCGGTATAGTAACCTATTAGAACATCACTTTTAAAAACTGCCCCCCCTGCAACATTTAAGACTAACCTATTGAGATTACTTTGCCCTACCTTTTTATTTATCTCCATCTTTTCTTCTTTTTCCACAACCCCTAAAACTGGTGTCCCTCTTTCTAAATGATACTTGAAGTATTCATTCATTGTAAGACTTCTAGTTTTGGAAGTATGCTTAAAATTTTCAATTAAGCTAAGAAGATACGCTCCAGGAGCATCACTTATACCCCCATTTATACCTAATACTTCGTATGCCTTTGCGCCTTTTGCAACGAGCATATTTGCTGCTATTCTTGGTTCAGTATCGTATAAGTAAAAATTAATATGGTCTCCAATACCTCTCTTTGCAAACTCCTCTCCAAAAATAATTAATCTATTATGGGACAAGAATAGTTTTTTATCAAAGGTTAAAGTAGAATTTCTAAGAGCCTCAAAGACAGTATCACCTCTACTTTGAACATAAGTTACCTTTTCTTTATCAGAACTTCCTGAAATTGTTGATATAGGTGTCATTATTTCATTAGTTACTATTACCTTTCCATCTTCATAATCCAGACCCGTAGACATAACTATCCCTAAATCATTTATATCTCTAGGACTTGCACATGAAGTTATGATTATTGATATTATTAAAAGGGTAATTGAAAAAATAAGTTTTTTCATTTTCATATTATTGTTTTCTCTTTCTTGAACTCTCATTAGCTATATACATTGGTCGATAGTTAACTTTTTTAAATGAACTTCTTCTTATAAAGTCCTTCATACCCTCCTTATCATATGGTGCTATAGGGTAAAGATAAGGAACTCCAAAGGCTTTAATACTTATAAAATGAAAAATTAAGATTACCATTCCACAAGCTATTCCAAACAGTCCAAGTAACCCCCCTAAAACAAGTATTAGTAGCCTATATATTACTACCATTTCCCTAAGTGGAGGGTTTACAAATTCTGTTATCCCTGTAGCAGATACTATAATTACCATAGCAGCACTAACAATTCCAGCTTCAACTGCTGCTTGACCTATTACAAGACCTCCGACTAATGTAACAGTAGAACCTATAGTTCTAGGTAGTCTTAATCCAGCTTCTTTTAAAAATTCAAAAAATAATATCATCAATAAAGCTTCTATAAATTGAGGTAATGGCACCCCTGTTCTTTGACCAGCCATAGTAATCAGTAATTTAGTAGGTATCATTTCCTGATGAAAAGTACCCAAGGCAACATATAATCCTGCTAAAGATATACTAATAATAAAAGATAATAATCTTATTAACCTTAAATAAGTTGCAAATAATGGTTTTATATAATAATCCTCCGCGGTCATTAAGCACTCTATAAATATCTTTGGCAAAATTAAACAATCTGGTGAGCCATCACATATAATACCAATCCTTCCTTCTAGAATTTTTCCAGCAAATACGTCTGGCTTTTCAGTATTATTTATTGTACGAACAAGACTCTTTGGTGCATCTTCAATAAATTCTTCTATATAATGAGGATCAAACACTGCATCTATTTTTACTTTTTCTAGTCTAACTTTTAATTCTGCTAATATTTCTTCATTAACAATTCCATTGATATATACAAGGGATACCTGAGTGTTAGTTACTTCCCCAAAAGTATAATCCTCGAATACTAGATTACTATTTCTAATCTTTCTTCTTACTAAACTTTTATTAGTAAATAAATCCTCCACAAAGGATTCTTTAGGTCCTCTAACTACTTGTTCATTTTGGGATTGCTCAATAGCTCTTTTTTCATAGCGACATAGATTAAATGTAAAACAACTTTCCATGCCTTCATGAAATAAAACTACATGTCCATCAGTTATTTCTTTAGCTGCATCTTTCATGCTTAATGCCTCTTTAACCTCAGTAGTATACGTAGTAGACTTTATGTCAAAGGGTGAAATTAAATTTTCAATTATTGGTTTTACTACAAATTCATCAAGTGCACCCTTATCTACAAGCCCATTTATATATACTATTAGCACCTTATTATCAGATAAAGTTTGGAATTCGTGACATACTAAATCAGATGAATAATTAA
>CAZHLF010000072.1:0-10248 GCA_964532845.1 uncultured Tissierella sp. | reverse complement strand
GTTTGTTAAATAAAGCCTAATATAATTGAAAGGTGAAAATATGTTGTAAAAAGACATAATTTCATTATCGAAGTAATCTACAAGTTCATTTATCATTGCTACTTGCTTATCATACCACTCATGATTCATTCCTATAGATTTGATTTTCTTAATATCATCAACACTATTAATATCATTTTCCATTATAGAAGGATGTCCAAAAAAACCATCTGACATTATTTTTATGAAATCAGGTTTTAATTCATCGAATAGTTTTTTAGTCCCATCAATAGTTCTCTGAACAACACTTGTATCAAGTAGCGCTGTAAACTCATCGTGTTTATCTACAAAATGCCACCAAAAACCAACAGGTACCCTTGAAGCTTCTTTGTTATTAAAAACATCTAACAATAAACTTCTCTTATTTTCCATATTATTGCCCTCCTAGTATCTTAGGTAGTTTAAGAGATAGTAGTTGCTTTACTAATAGCCACTATGCTTTTGAACTAGTCTAGCATTACACTAAATTTGACTTTTTAAACATATTATTATTTATCAAATTTTGCGAACTCTAGTATTTCTACTAAATTATTATAAAACCTTTCAAGTGAACTTAAGCTAAATGACTCATTCGGAGAATGAAAATTCCAGGATGTAGCTCCTATTGATATAATGTCAATATTAGGCTTTTTATTACTAAAAAATCCACCTTCAAGGCCAGCATGAACTGTTGTAATAATTGGTTCCTTACTATTGTTTTTAGAGTAAATTTCCTTTGCTAAATTCCTAAGTTTTGAATGTGGATTATACTTCCAATTATAGTAGTATCCATAAACCTTTTTTTCAAAATTTAGAATATCAGACAATAATATTAATTTTCTTAAAACAAATTCTCGTTGTGAATCATAACTTGCTCTTATGTCAGATATTATTATAAGATTAGAATCTTTAATATATATTTCTCCAAGGTTACAAGAAGCATCAACTAAGCCTTGAAAAGAATTACTCATCATTTGAATATCAACCGGGCTTAGTAGTACATAATTTATCATACTCTCACTAATAGATTTGTTTATTGCTTTATACCGGTCTTCTTCTATTCTCAATAATTCAAGTTTTAGTTTATCAGCATATCCAGGGAATTCTTCTATTATATTAGAAAGAAACTCATCTGCAATTTTTTCAAATAGATTAATATTACTTTTATTTATAACAATATCTACAGAAGATTCCCTAGGTATTGCCAATCTAAATGTTCCACCATTTATATCTAATAAATAATAATCTAATTCTCTAAATTTATCTAATAGTCTAAATAATATAATATTACTATTTCCTCTTCCTCTATGTATATCCCCTCCTGAATGCCCCCCTGTTAAACCAGATATTTTAACTCTGTATGAAATGTAATCTTCTTTACTCAATTCAATGTAATCTAATTCTTTCATCGCTTTTACTGTTACGCCACCTGCCGAACCGCATGTTATCTTATTATCATCACTATTATCTAAATTTAATAAATAATTTGCTTTTATGTTATTAATATCAAAATTATCTGCACCGTAAAAGTCTTCTTCTTCACCACTTGTAAATACTGCTTCAATTTCTGGATGTTTTAAATTATCATCCTTTAATATTGCTAGTATAGCACTTATACCTAGCCCATTGTCTGCACCAAGCGTTGTTTGTCCATGAGTAGACACTATATCTCCATCAACAAACATTTCAATAGGATCATTAAAAAAGTCATGTTCAAATCCATCAGCGGCTTCACATACCATGTCCGTATGTGCTTGTAAACAAATTGGAGAATATGATTCATATCCTGTTGAGGCAGGCTTTTTCATAAACACATTTCTATAATCATCTTTAATAACATAAATATTATTATCTAATGCCCAATTATATAAGTATTCAACTACCTTTTCTTCATGTGAGCTAGGTCTTGGTACTTTTGATAACTCTTTAAATTCCTTAAAAACCTGATGTTCTTTCATGATTACCTCCTAATTATAATAATTAATTTTTATAGTATAAAATTATTAATTGAGAAATTTATATTATCAATAGAGTTAAGGACTATGTCCTTAATAAGGTTGATTTTCTCAATCCTCTTGGTGTTTGTGAATAAAGGATAAATCCTCAATGAATTCAAGAATTTATCCTTTCCCATTATTTAACTAAACGATCATTTAATTTAATTATTGAATTTACTGAAATATTACTTATTCTTTCTTTTCTAAATTAGAAAGGTCCATATCCCATTACTACAGAAAGTGCTAATGCAATCATTATTACAATAGACCAAATAACGAATAATTTCCAGAACCATTTGATCCATTTATTAATTGAGAAGCCACCTATGGCTAAGGCAGCCATTAATGATCCATTTGTAGGTGAGAATATGTTTGTTATACCATCACCAGCTTGGAATGCCAAAACAGCTGTCTGTCTAGATATTCCTAAAACATCAGCAATTGGGATCATGATTGGCATAGTTACCACTGCCTGACCTGAACCTGAAGGAATTAAAATATTAATTAATGCTTGTACTACAAACATTAAAGGTGCACTTACAGTTGGAGGTAATGATTTCAAGCCATAAGTAACATTGTAAACTAACGTATCCATTATATTAGCTTCAGTCATTATAACAGTTAATGCACGTGCAAATCCAACACAAATCGCTGCAAATAATAGATTATGAGCACCATTTACAAAGGCATCAACTGTACCATTCAATCTTAAACCTCCAAGAAGTCCCATAGCAATTGCTAAGCCAACGAAAACAGCTCCCATTTCTGTTATATAAAATCCATGTTCTATAACACCATATATAACAATTAATACGCCTATAAAGAAGGCTACAAATACCAATTTATGCTTGTTTGTAAATTCCACACCTTCAAAATGTTGGTCTTTATATTTACTGTTTTTGTCTTCTTCATATACCAAACTAGTGGTAGGGTCTTTCTTTATCTTTCCTGCATAATTCCAAACATATGCTATTGATATAATAAGCATAACACCCCAAAGTGCAAATCTATAACCCATACCACTATAAAGTGGGAGCCCAGCAATTTGTTGAGCTATACCAACTGTAAATGGATTCATTATTGCACCCATATATCCAACGCATACACCTAACATACCTATTGCAACCCCAACTATCGAGTCAAATCCAAGTGCCATACAAAGTGCTATTTGCATAGGAATAAATGCTAAAGCCTCTTCAAAGTTGCCTAGAATTGAACCACCTAATGCCCAAAAAATTAAGAAAAAAGGTATTATCAATCTTTCTCTTCCATTCAATTTCTTTACCGCGGAATTTAGAAATGCATCCATTGCACCGGTTGCAGTCAGTACTCCAAATGCACCCCCAATAATAAATAAGAAGTTTATTATACTAGCAGCACCATTCATCCCCTTTGGTATTGCCATTAAGACGTCAGCTATTCCCATAGGATTTTTTTCAACAGCATGATAACTAGATGCGTCAACTATATCTCTTCCTGTAGCCTCATCCTTATATCTCTCATAATTACCAACTGGCATGATATATGACAATAATGAAACAACAATAATTAATACAAAAATTAATACTAATGCGCTTGGTGCTTGAAATTTCTTTTTCTTTTTTACATTTTTCATTATGGATTGCATTGCACTTCTCCTCTCAATTTATGGTTTTTTATTAAGTTAAATATTAAAGCCAAACTTTATATTGACAATTGATGTAATGAAAATGTTTTCATATAAGCTGATATAATCTTTGCAAATCTATTATCATTCATAATATCTTAAAGTCCTTGATAAAAATCTTTTACTCTTTTTATAATAATTACCGGTCCAAAAATTTCATTTAAAGCAACAAATACATCAGCAATACTTTCTTGTACAACAACAACGGGTGAACCAAACATCCCATACCACTGTAACCATATGTACCATTAATAATGGCATTTGCTGACCTTTCTTAATCACCATCCTCTAATACTAATGCATGATTCTTTGCCTCGCCTGGCCTCTGAACTCTCTTACCATTACTTGAAGCTATGGAATAAATGCGTTTAGCAACTTTAGTTGTACTCACAAAAGTTACAGTACTACTTGTAAATATTCATCTACTCATTCATTACATCTCCAAATAATTCTTCATCAGTTGGAACTACTGGTGTAATAGGTCTAGATAACCATGTAGTATTAATTAGGTTTTTCCATGTAATATTCTCCGATGTAATGTTTCCACCCCAAGTCCCACAACCAAGACTAGTTGTGAATGGAAGCCCATTAAACCAATTACCCGTATTCGCTAACGCATGTGGTTGACGAACATTCATACGACTAACTTTAACCTTATTAGCAAGTTCCATTATATGATTTTCATCAAATGAATGTATTCCACAAGAATGACCCATTCCCTCATACCTAGTGATATCGTTTACTTTTTGTATAGCATCCTTGAACTCACCATATTTATATAAAGTAAGAACAACTGACAACTTTTCACCTGAGAATGGATAATCTGCACCAATACCAGTTTCTTCTACCATTATGAATGTCTTATCTTCAGGTATATCTATTCCAGCTACTCTTCCAATAACTTGAGCCGGTTGAGCAACAATCTCTTTATTAAGAAGTCCATTTATCCAAATAGCATTCTGTAACTTTATTTTTTCTGCAGGGCTTACTAGATACCCTCCTTCTAATTTAAGCGACTCAATAAAATTGTTATATATACTTTCTTGAATTACTAAAGAATTCTCTGCAGAGCAACTTGTTGCTAAATCAAAGGTTTTACTTTGTCTTATTTTATTGGCTGCATCTATTAAATCTGCTGTTTCATCTACAACTACAACAGCATTACCTGCTCCAACTCCATAAGCTGGTGTACCAGATGAATATGCGGATTTAACCATTCCTGAACCACCAGTTGCTAAAATTAAGTCACACTGTTTCATGAGTTCATTAGTTAACTCAAGAGTTGGTTCCTCAATAGCTATTACTAAATCCTCCGGTGCACCATATTTTCTTAATGTATCTCTTGCTATTTCGCATATGAAAGCGTTTGCTCCTTTTGTACGGGGATGGGGAGATAGTATTATTGCATTTTTTCCTTTTAATGAATGAGCAATCTTAACTGTTGGAGTAGCTTCTGGATTAGTGCATGGACATAATGCACCTATAACACCCACTGATTTTGCTATCTTCATTATCTGCCTTGCTTCATCCACCTCAATAACGCCAACACTTTTTTTACCCTTCATATCTCTTACTGCACCTTTAGCTTTTGAGATTAGTTTTAAATACTTACTTTCATAATTTCCCATTCCAGACTCTTCATATGCCATTTTAGCTATTTGTTGACCATTACCATCCTTTACAATATTCCACACTACTGCTGTAACTAGTTTGTCTACTTGCTCTTGTGTATAATGTTCGATTGATTCTTGTGCTAGTCTTGCTCTTTCTATAAGTCCTGCAACATGGTCTGAAGCATTAATCATTACATCAGTACTCAATATAAAACCTCCTTGACAAATAATATATTTTTATTTTATCTAGTCTTATTATTAAGACTAACTACAAAATAATATTGCAATTTTTATGCCAAGTTAGTTTTAAAAAATATGCAAATAAAAAAATCCTCTAAAGACCCATCAAAATCAATTGTTTTTATTTTAAATATAAAATAAATTCAGATAATTAAATAAATTAATAATCTGAATTTATTATTAAATGGATATTTAGCTAATTAATTATACGAATATTAGATTGTTATGATGCACTTATGAATCAACTTGAACCATAATTGCATCAGAAATATTGTATTTTTGCATTTTTCTTACTATAGTTGATTGACTTACTTTTAATTCCTTTGCAGTATCTCTTGTATTCTTACATTTTATGAAAGTCTTAATTATCAAATCTCTTTCCAGCTTCTCTGTTGCTTCATTCAAACTTAACTTTGATGGAATAGTTATATCTTCGGAACTATCTTGATTGTTTAGAATATAATTAGGTAAGCTTTGAGGAAGAATAGTATCACTAGTAGTAATAATATTGAGTCTTTCAATTATGTTCTCTAGTTCTCGAACATTACCTGGCCATGAATATTGAATTAAATAACCCATCGTATTTGGATCCATACGTTTTTTAGTATCAAACTTAGTATTAAATTTATTAACAAAGTGATTAATAAGTGGTATTATATCGTCCGTTCTTTCTCTCAATGGAAGTATATTAATAGGTATAACATTAATACGATAATATAAATCTTCTCTGAATTTATTCTCGTGAACCAATTTTAAAAGATCTCTGTTAGTAGCAGCAATAATTCTCGTATTAACTCCTATTCTTTTCAAGCCCCCTACTTTTTGTATCTCTTTTTCTTGTATAAAATCAAGAAGTTTTACTTGAAGTTTCAATGGAAGTTCGCTAATTTCATCCAAAAATATGGTACCCTCATCAGCAGCTTGAAATAATCCCATCTTACCATCTTTTCTAGAGCCAGTGAATGCACCATCTTCATATCCAAACAATTCTGATTCCAGCAAAGTTTCTGGTATTGCACCACAATTAACCTTTATGAATGGCTTGTCTTTTCTATTACCAGATTCATGTATTAATTTAGCAATTACTCCCTTTCCTACTCCAGATCCGCCTGTTATTAAAACAGTAGTATCTATCAAACCTAATTTTTTTGCTAAACTAACTACCTCTTTCATTTTCTCACTTCGAAATACAATATTTTTGCCTATATAAATGTTACTCTCTTCTATCTTACTTAATTTATTTTGAATATCTTCTATTTCATCCCGTAAGCATACTAATTCTGTAATATCTCTAGAAATTATAATTATTTTATAAATATGTCCATTTTTGTCTAATATTGGTGTCCCAGTAACTAATAAATTCTTACCTGCTTTATTACTATGTAATATTGTTTCCTCTCTTTTGTTCTTAATTACTAATTTTGCCACAGAGTGAGAGAATATCTTTTTGTCTTCCATCTCATCTAAATCTCTACCAATAATGTCAACTCTTTTTATATTATATAATAACTCGCATGCCCTGTTGATCCATTGAATATTCCCATACATATCCTTAATAAATATAGCATCTTGAACAGAATCAAGGATTAGCATCCATTCATCATGGATTGTATCTATTTGTTTTTTCAAGATATCATCCGACATAAACTCATCAGGTCCCATTGAATCCCCTCCAAAAAATTAAAATAATGAAAACCTTTTACTCATTTACTGTACTATACCCCGCAATTATAACATATTCCTGCAATTTTAACAAATTAGTGGCATTTTGTCTCTTTGTTTTTAATTATATTGCCCAAGTTAAAATTGTATTGGCGTAAACTGAGTTAATAAAAGTTAGTAAAATTTAATAATATTATCTTAATAAATAAAAACTATTTTATGAATTATAAAAAAAGTAAACCAGATAACCTGATTTACTACTTTAATTCAATCCAATTAAGATTTGGCAAAATCTCAGCATTTACTAGATTTAGGGGTTTTTCATTTCTCAAAACTCTACCAACTTCTTGAGAAGTTATTCTTAGCTGAGAGTCTGAAGCTTCATCTGAAAGATACGCACTATGAGGAGTAACCCTTACATTAGGTAATTCTATTATCTTTCTATCTGATTCCCTTGGAGGTTCATTTTCCAATACATCTAGTCCAGCTCCTGCAATTAATCCATTAGTTAAAGCAATATAAAGATCTTCTTGCTTAATAATCCCGCCCCTTGCAGTGTTGATTATATATGAAGAAGGCTTCATCTTATTAAATACATCTATATTTATCATTTCTTTTGTCACATCAGTTAATGGAGCATGAATAGTAAGATAATCCGATTCTTTTATAAGTTGATTAAATTCCACCTTTATTACGCCAAATTCCTTCATCTTCCATTCTGAAACATAAGGATCATAAGATATAACTTTTACCCCAAAGCTTCGTAAGAGTTCAGCAACTTTACTTCCTATCATTCCTAAACCAAGAATTCCTATAGTACTCTCAGAAAACCTCCTAATATCTCCTGCAATGCTTAGTTCCCACTTGCCTTCTTTAACAGCAGGTGCCATTATGTGCTGTCTTCTGGCGAAATCCAAGATATACATTAGTGAATGTATTGCTACCTCTTCTCTGCAATATCCTTTAGCATTACTTACAACTACATTATACTTCGTTGCAGCTACAACATTTGCTGCATTATATCCTGCGCTTGCTGCAATATATGCTCTTAAGTTCAGCTCCTTATAGATATCTTCGTCCATCTCCTGATCCCAGGATATAAGTATTTCAGCATCCTTACAGCCCTCAATAAGATCAGCCTTCTCCAAGACTAACTCACTAATATATTTAAATTCTACATTAGCATATTCTTCCTTTATATACTTTTCCATCTTCTCAATGTCTGAAGGTTTCATCCCCGGAACGCCACAAAGTATCACTTTTTTCTTTATCATAATATTTTTCTCCATAGTTTATTTAATTTACATTTATTTCAAGGTAATTCTTTAGGGTATACTGGTGACTAAAGTTCGCCCCTACTGTTATCAACTATTTCAATTGTCAATTGTCAATTTTCCATTGTCAATTGAATATACTCAGTTTCTCCATTCTATCAAATCCTTCCTTCATCTTCTCTATACTCATAGTACAGGCTAATCTTATGAAGCCTTCACCACCTGGTCCAAAGGCAACTCCTGGAATTACCATTACATGTGCTTCTTCCATTAATATATCTGCAACCTGGGTTGAGGAAAGACCAGTAGCTTTAATGCTAGGAAATAGATAAAAGGTTCCTTTTGGAGACATAATACTTACATTCTTTAACTTTTTAAGTCTTTCATAGGCATAAAATACTCTTTTCTTAAATTCTTCATAGAGATATGGTTGAATCTCCTTTCTTAAATCTAAGGCATGAATTGCAGCCTGTTGAGAAATTGATGGTGCTGAATAAACTACATTATCATTTATGCTACCAGCTACTTTAATGATATCTGGACTAGCAAGAATATATCCTATTCGCCAGCCTGTCATTGAATAGTCCTTAGAAAAGCTTCCTAGAGTTATAGTTCTATCTTTCATACCTTCTATTGATACAATAGGAAAAAATTCCTCTTCAAAAGTATAAATGGTATAAATATCATCTGCATAAATAATTAAGTCGTATTCCTCTGATAGTTCTGCAATATCTTCTAAGTTCCTTTTACTCAATGTTGCACCTGTTGGATTATTAGGAGTATTAAGAATTATCCCTCTTGTTTTTTCTGTTATTTTAGATTTAAGTCTTTCAATATTTAACTGAAATTCTTCTTCCTCAAGTGTTTCTACATAAACAGGTACCCCATCTGCAAGCTTGACCTGATCTGTATATAGAGAAAAATGAGGTGTAGGAATAATGACTTCATCTCCACTATTTAATGTAGCTTCTAAGGCTAAAAACATAGCATGGCAGGCACTGGTTGTTACCATAATATTCTCAGGAGATGTTGTAAAATCAAATCTTTCTTTAAAATAAGTGGCAATATCTTCTCTAAGTTTTAGTCTACCTGTGGACTCAGTATAACGAGTATGACCATTTAATGCATCTTCAAAAGCCCTTTGAATAATTCTACTATCCGTATTAATATCTGGATCCCCTAGACTAAAATTAACCAAATCTGGGTATAAGAGTAGTGGGTCTATGGTTTGAGTTAAAAGACTATTCTCTAGATTTTTATATTTATCTGATATATATTGCTTTTTCATAGCTATCCCCTTTTCATAAAACTGAGCAAATTTAATGATTCATTTAATATTTATATAAAATCTAATTTTAACGCTTTACATCAATATTTTTTTTATAATTATATAATTAGTGGGTTAAATATTCAATCTTTAATTTCTAGACAAAAAAAGAAGAAAAGCTTCAAAAATTCATAATTGTAGCTTTTCTTGTTATTCATAAACGGAAAGTCCTTTGAGAAAAAATTAAAAGTAGTACTTTCCTATTCATAATAAAATGCCAATGTGTATAACACAAATTGTCTAGACAATTAAAGGATAATGATACTGGGGGGTATCCCTCTTGTGTTCTCACATTGGCAAGTTTGACTATTTAATTGCTGATAAGTAAAACGATTTATCAGCACAAAATAAATATATTATATTTGATTATTATTGTCAAGGGAGAATCGGTTTTTGTCACGGAAATCGCATGAAGAATTACTTTCCAAAGACATATTGAACTTACTTTTTA
>CAZHLF010000071.1:0-10369 GCA_964532845.1 uncultured Tissierella sp. | reverse complement strand
GCTGGATTTTCATAAAATACTTAGAGAAGCCGATGATCAGATGTATCACTATAAAAAAATACATAAGGCAAATGCTAACCAAGAGAAAACACTATCATTTTAGCCTATAAAGCTTAAAAATCAAATAAATTTCTTTTTAGCCTAGAAGGCCAGATATTTTTGTAAAAACAAAAGATTACAAATAATTTAGAAGACATGAAATTAGAAATGGAGGAAAGATAATGAAGTTGATATCATGGAATATAGATTCATTGAATGCAGCATTAACAGGGGATTCTCCACGTGCTCTATTATCCCAAAATGTAATAAATACAATTATAGAATATAATTCTGAAATTATTGCTATACAAGAAACAAAGCTATCTAGTAATGGACCTACTAAGAAGCATTTGGAAATAATAAAGGATAAATTCCCTGATTATCAAATTGCATGGAATAGTTCAGTAGAGCCTGCACGTAAGGGTTATGCAGGTACTATGTTTTTATATAAGAATGACCTGTACCCTAAAGTTCATATTCCTGCAATTGGTGCCCCAGATACCATGGATTCAGAAGGCAGAATTATAACCTTAGAGTTTGATGATTTCTATATAACACAGGTATATACACCTAATGCAGGTGATAGTTTGAATCGTTTAGGAGATCGCCAAATTTGGGATGCAAAATATGCAAATTATCTGGAAAATCTGGACAAGAAGAAGCCAGTAATTGCAACAGGTGATTTTAATGTAGCACATAAAGAAATTGACCTGGCTAATCCTAATAGCAATCGTCAATCTGCTGGCTTTACTGATGAGGAACGTGAAGGTTTCACAAATCTTTTGGCAAAAGGATTTACAGATACTTTTCGCTATCTTCATGGCGAAGTGACGGGCATGTATACTTGGTGGGCTCAGCGCACTATAACAAGTAAAATTAATAATTCGGGCTGGAGAATTGATTATTGGCTAGTGAGTGATAGAATTGCAGATAAGGTAATTAAGTCTGAAATGATTGATTCAGGACCAAGGCAGGACCACACACCCTTGTTACTTGAAATTGAGTTATAACTAGATAATTATATTAGAAAAAGACATTTCACATTAAAATTTATATAAGTGATATGTCTTTTTTCTAAATCACAAACTTTTTTTCAGATTACTGATTTTATCGTACCAATATTCTATCTGAGATTTATCAGGACAGTTTTTCAAATAAATAAAATTAAAAGGATGACTAATATTAAAATCTTGAATTTGAATTTCTTTAAGATATCCTTGGGACAGTTCTTTTCTTACTGCTTCCCTATACATAAAAGTGATGCCAACATCTTTATGACATAATTCTTTGATAGCATTCATATTACCTATTTCTATTTTGCTCTTAAAATCTTCGATACTTAGATTTTCATTATACAAAGCTTGTTCTAATATATCCCTGGTTCCACTTCCCGGCTCCCGGAGAATTAGATTTTGTTGGAGTAACTCTTTCAAATTTCTAGTTTTGCATGATAAATTGTTTTCTGGTGAACAAACCCCAACAAAATTTTCATTGGATATCAATTTATACTCAAAATCATTTTGGTTAAAATGGCCTTCCAGTAATGCGAAGTCTATTTTTCCTTCCCAAAGCATTTTCTGAAGTATATTGGTATTTTCTACAAACATTGAAATACTAAGCTCTGGATCTTCTTTAAATATTTCATGCAAAATAGGTGGCACTGTATATTCTCCAATAGTCAGTGTTGCTCCAAAATTCAATGGCTTAACTCCATTTTTAATATTATGTAACAGTGGTAATATTCTCTCTGAATTAGCATAAAGCTCTCTTATATATTGTTGTAATGCTTTCCCTTCTTCTGTAAGAGAAAAGTTCTTACCTTTCCCTGAAATTAAGGCAACTTGATAATAATTTTCTAAAAACTGTATATGCTGCGAGACGGCAGGTTGTGTCATATTTAATTTTTCTGCAGTCTTTGTATAGTTACGAGTTTCGCAAAGTGTAAGAAATGTAGTTAATCTATTATCTAACATTGAGGCCTCCATATAAATATTATTTATATAAATATAAGTTATTATAATTTCATATTATGACAAATTGATGATATATTCAAGTTAGTAATTTTAACTTGGAGGTGTATTATGTTTAAGAAGTTAAGTGACATTGGTCCTGGTTTACTGCTTAGTACATTAGTTGCATTAATTGCCATGTTTCTAAGTAGTCTAATTCCAGGGGATATTATTGGAGCTACTGTTATGGCTCTTCTAGTTGGTATGGCATTTAATCCAGTACTCAATAGGTATGATGGATTTAATGTAGGAGTTAGCTATGCAGGAAAGATGATTCTTCGTATCGGAATAGTTCTAATGGGTGTAAATATGAATTTTTCTGAAGTCCTGGATGTAGGAAAATATTCTCTTTTTGTAATGATATTTACCATGGCAACAGCATTTGGTGCTGGAAATCTAATAGGTAAAATGTTTGGCATGAACTGGAAGCTTACAAATCTATTATCAGTCAGTACCGCAATATGTGGTGGTTCTGCAGTAGCTGCAGTAGGACCAGTTATCAAAGCAAAAGATGAAGATGTAGCATATGCAATCTCTTCTACTTTTATATTTGATGTTCTTACTGTTGTGGTAATTCCATGGATTGGTATGGCAATGGGTATGTCAAATGACGGTTATGGTCTATGGGTGGGAACGGCGGTCAATGATACTTCATCAGTAGTAGCGGCGGGTTATGCATTTTCTGATCTTGCAGGAAATACAGCAGTTATAGTAAAACTAACTAGAACATTGTTTATTATTCCCTATGTATTAATATTCTCCTTTATTACTGAGAGATTAGAATCGAAATCAGTGGGTGTAAATGGACGTACTTCTGTTAATCTAAAGAAGATATTTCCTTACTTTATAATAATGTTTCTCGTTGTTGTAGCACTTCGTAGTACAGGTATTATACCTATTACACTAGTTCCTACTCTTTCCAATACATCGAAATTTTGCATGGTGATGGCTCTGTCGGCTATTGGTCTTAAAACAAGCTTTGGAGATATAAAAGATATTGGGTTTAAGCCCATGATTCTAGGATTTATTGTAGATACTTTAGTAGTTTTTGTATCCATAGGTGTACAGATAGCAACAGGAAGGTTTTAGGTAGAATAGACTTCAACATAGAAAAAAGGATTGAGCAATATTTATTATAGAGCTTAATCCTTTTTTCAATTATCTAGTACAAATTAGCTCTAATCAATCTATTGCGAATTTGTGGGCCAACAAATCCAGAGATTAATATTTTAGCTAAATCTCCAGGTATGAAAGGAATAACACCTGCAGAAATTGCGGCGCTAGCTGGAATATTTGCTTGATATGACAACCATGCGGTACCAATTGCATGGCAAACTGTTGTACCAAGTATCATACCTAAGATACCGATATTCCATTTATTATTAAATCTATCAATAAAAAATCCGGAAATCAATGCCATAAAAATAAATCCTACAAGATAACCACCTGTCGGTCCTAAAAGCTTAGATGGACCGCTGCTAAAACCAGAAAACACTGGAATCCCAGCAAAACCTACTAATAAATATATGATGAGACTTGTTGTGCCTTTTTTCATACCTAATGTATATAGTGTTAAATAAATTGCAAGATTTGTAAATGAGATTGGAACCAAACCAATAGGAATTGATAAAGGCCCTAGTATACATAGTATTGCAGCCATAACTCCAATATTTGCCATTTGATATACTTTTGAATTGCTTGTAGATCTGCTATTTTGCATTAGTATTCTTCTCCTTATATAAATAATTGAGGCAGTTGTATAGTTATTATTTCATAATTTTACAAAGTAATATTATTTAAAATTAAAGTACTTAAATGAATATATATTAACTTGTTGCAATTGTCAACAAAATATTTATTTAGGGTTAACAATGCCTGCTATATTTAGTAAGTAATATTTTTAAAGAATCTCGAGTGCTTGATATTATTCCTTATTGATGGATACTTATTATTAATTACTATGTAAAAATTCTTTTAGGAACTCTCAGCTTATCTGGGAAGTAAAAAAATTGAGAATGTTCTTCTTTCAGGAGGAGATCAAATTATTTCAACACCCATTAAGGAAAGTGCAGAAAACGGTAGTCTGTTTAAATATGTAATACTTGGTAGTGATGATCCTTGGATATTTCAAGTTTCAGTTTCCTTCGATACATTGAAAAAGATTTTAGATATAAGAAAGAAATGAACATATTCCTTCCCCTAGACTTTAGTTTAGGGGATATTTTTGTTCTACAATAAACAAGCCTAGATAAAAACATGTAAAAGATGATATACTAGATTGGGAAATATATTATTAAAGGAGACATAAAGATATGGCAGGAAACAGAGTAATTTGTACAACAAATGATGTTGATTATTTATCAATTAGGAAGGCTATGACTTCTGGAGCAAGAACTATAGAAGAAATAGTAGCGTTAACGGGAGTATGCACTGAGTGTGAAGGCTGTAAAAGCGAATTAGAAGGCATACTATCTTCAGTTTGTGGCTGTAAGAAGGTTTCTTTAGAAACAGTAGTTAATGCTGTTAAAAATGGCGCAGACACAGTTGAAAAGGTTGGAGAAGTAACAGGCGCTGGAACAGGTGTAGATGAAGTAACTGGTGAAGAATGCGGAAAATGTAAAGGCCTTATCCAAAATATAATTGATATTGGTAGATAAGATAAACAACTGAAAATTTTATTGAATTCCCTCGGACTTAGGTTTGGGGGAATTTTGATTATTGTACACTAAATTGGGTAATAAATAAGAGGTAATTTAAAACGAAGGGGGTAATGAAATGATAAAAGAAAATATTTATAACTTGTTGAATGAACAAATAAATAAAGAAATGTTCTCAGCATATTTGTATTTAGACATTGCAAATTATTACATTGAAAATGGTTTAGATGGGTTTGGAAACTGGTTTAAGATTCAGGCTCAGGAAGAGATGGATCATGCAATGCTCTTTATCCAATATATGCAAAATAACGGCTTGTCTATTAAGCTAGGAGCGATAGCAGGACCTGAGATGAAGTATGCAAGTTATGATGTTCCTCTACATGAAGCACTAAAGCATGAACAATTTATAACTCAATCTATCCATGATATATATGATGAGGCATTCCAGGTTAAGGATTATAGAAGCATGCAATTTTTAGATTGGTTTATAAAGGAGCAAGGTGAAGAGGAAAAGAATGTAGAAGATTTGATTCTTAAGTACAAGAACTTTGGCAGTGATGCAAAAGGACTATACCTTCTAAATACTGAACTTGCTGCGAGAGTTTATGCTCCACCATCATTAGTATTATATTAATTTAAAACTTAAAAACGGGGTCAGGCAAAGTATACTTTCTTAGAAGTAGACTTTAGCCTGGCCCTTTTGTTTTGAAAATTATTCTCCAGCCCTTAACATTTCCTTGTTTCTAAGCATGAAAAAACTCATAATAAAAATCAATGTTCCTGTAACAAGCAACAAGATTTCTATACTGATAATATCAGCAAGAGGGCCGAATAGCAGCATGCCTATGGGCATCATGCTGCTATGAATCATACCAAAGACTCCAAATACCCTTCCTAAAAAATCTGGATCCACCTTTCTTTGTAAGAGTACAGTTGATGGTGTATTAAACATTGGCATTGTTGTGCCCATTATAGCCATCATAGCTAAATAAACTGCAAAGTTCGGTTTTAGCCCAAGACCAATAGTTCCTAATCCAGTGACTACTATTGATAAAACCATGGTGTGAATTTTGTTTTTAAATCCACCCCAATATGCCATAATTGCTCCACCTAACATCATACCTCCTGAAAATGCAATCTCTAATGCAGAAAGCCTCCATACATCATCTCCATAGCTCCTAGTTGTTTGCAGAGGAGTTAAAAATGCCAATGGACTTATAAGCAAAAAGAAAACCATCATGAATAGGAAGAATTGCCTTATATAGCTGTGGTTTTTAATATAGTGATAACCATCTTTAAAATCCTTTGAATAGCTACTTTTCTCCATCAATTGGGCCTTTGCATGAGAAGGTATCTTAAGAAATGCTACAAGGATAAATATTGCAGTTGCAGCTGTGAAAACATCGATTAAGAATATCCTGTCTATAGGAAAATAGTTAACTAATGCGGCACTAACCATTGGGGAAACTAAAAAAACCATGGATTGGATGCTGCTGTTTAAAGCGTTGATTCTTGTAAGTTTATCTTCTGGAACAATCTGTGGGATTATTGCACCTATAGCTGGTGAATGAACTCCAGAACCAAAAGCACGAACTGCTGATAAAATAAATAGCAAGTTCAATGAGTTGTAACCGAACATAAATAATAATGCTAGTATTAACGTGGCTAAAGCAATAAATGAATCTGCTAAGATTATAAGCCTCTTTCGATTATATCTATCCGCCCACACTCCTGCAAAAGGAGATAGAATTAGTGTTGGCAAGAAACCACATAAAATAAAAATTGTCATCATTGTGCCCGATTGAGTGGTTAAGGTAATATGCCACATAATCGCATATTGAACAAGACTGGAACCAAAAAGGGATATAGTCTGTCCTGATAAAAACAGAACTATATCCTTTTTCCAGTTATTAAGTTTTAATTCCATAATTATTCTCCATTCAAAATTATTGTAAGCATATTATACCCAAACTAAGGTATAGTTAATTTCAAAATAAAATATTGAATTAATTTCATTTTGTTATTTAATATAGTTGAAATGATATATAATTTTAATGTTGCTTTTAGGTAAAATGTCATAAGATATACCCTATTGATTAATTGTATCTATATAGGGTAAAATCTATAAATACAAGAAAATCTAAGCTTTAATGGAGGATATATGAGAGTACGAAAGAAAAAATGGGCTAGACCGGAATTGGAAGATACAAGTTTTGTTGTAATAGATCCCGATAAAAACTCAGAAAAATATAAGGGTAAATGGAATGAAATATTTAATAATCTTAACCCAATATACCTTGAGTTAGGATGTGGCACAGGAAAGTTCATATCCCAAAATGCTATAAGAAATCCAGATAAAAACTATATAGGGATTGATTTAAAGGATGAAATACTTGTTTATGCAAAGAGAACAGTAGAGGAAAATCTAAATGATAATAAAGACATAAATCTTCGTTTGATACCTATGAATATTGCTTTTATAAATGAAATATTTGGGAAGGATGAAATATCTAGAATCTATATAAATTTTTGCAACCCTTGGCCAAAGAGAAGACAAAATAGGCAGAGGTTAACGCATAATATTTTCTTGGAAAGATACAAAAAATTCATAAAACCTAACTCACAAATCTGGTTTAAAACCGATGATAAAGGACTATTTGAGGATTCTCAAGAATATTTCGCTACAAGTGGATTTACTATAAAGTATCTGACTTATGACCTTCATCATAGTGATTTCAATGAAAATGTTACTACTGAATATGAAGAGAAGTTTACATCGATGGGTATGCCTATTATGTTTTTATTAGCTGAGTATGAAAATTACATAATCTAAATAATTAAATGAGGAGAAATAATTATGTATGAAGCTAAAACGAAGGTCAATGAAAATAGCGTTATAGAATTTATTGAAAGAGTAGAGCAGCCTAGAAAAAAGGAAGATGCTTATAGGTTATTGAAAATATTTGAAGAGACAAGTGGATTTCAGGGGAAGATGTGGGGAGAAAGCATAATTGGATTTGGCTCATATCATTATAAATATGCAACAGGTCATGAAGGAGATGCTCCATTAGTTGGATTTTCCCCTAGAAAAGCTAAGATGACTCTTTATGTTATACCATATAATGAAGAAAAAGATGAAATATTAAAGGATTTAGGAAAACATACTGCTTCAAAGGCTTGTGTCTATATCAATAAACTAGATGATATCAATATTGATGTATTAAAGAAATTAATCAGACATTCAATTAAGTCTGTAAATGAACTCTATCCTCAAGTGTAGGATAGAAAAATGGGGTCAAGTCTGACCCCATTTTCTTAAATCAATTGTTTTCTTTCATTAAAGAATCCTCTATAAGATAAATAGCAGGCTATAAAGGATGCAATAGATGTAGTTGAAAGAAGCATAAAAGTTACCATAATCTGATACTTAATGGCCTCTACTGGTGAAGTACCTGCAAGGATTAATCCTGTCATCATACCTGGTAGTGACACAATTCCTAAGGTCTTGGCTGAATCTATGGTTGGTATCATACCTGTCTTTATTGAATCCTTGATTATCTCTATGGATGAAGGTAGTATGTCTGCGCCAAGAGATAATTTTGTTTCAACCTCTTCTCTTTTATTCTTAAAATTTGAAATTAATTGTCTATAACATAAGCCCAAAGCAACCATTGCGTTGCTTATTATCATTCCACTTACCGGGATTATTTGATTAGGCTCATATTTAATAGCTCCTGAAAATACTAATATGGATAATGTAGTGATTGCCCCAAAAGCTATGGAAATAAATGATATCAAAACACCATTTCTAATACCTTTACCACGTTTCGCTGCATTGACACTGGCATTAAAGATCATCACCAGCACTAAAAGGGTTGTAAACATAGGGTTTTCCATACCAAATATATAATCCAGTAAATAACCTACTAAGAATAATTGAATAACGGCTCTTATTACACTAATTACAATTTCCTTTTCAAGCTTTAACTTTTGAAAATATGAAAACATTAAAGCTACTAATACTAAGGATGAGGAGATTAGAAGGGAAGATGTATTCATTAAATTACTTGTATTCATCTCAATACCTCCAATGACTTGATTTTTCCAGATTCAATAGTCAATAATTTACTGGCATTTCTCTTTGCTTGTTTAGGATTATGAGTTATCCAGAGTATGGTAATACCCTTATCATTTAATGATTTCATCACATTTTCTACTATTATAGTATTTTCTACATCCAGTGCAGATGTAATTTCATCTAATAATAGTATCTCAGGTTCAAATAATAGTGACCTAATAAGGGCAATTCTCTGTTTTTCTCCTCCAGAAAGGTTTTTGACTTCTTTATTCATATAATCCTTATCTAGATTAAAAAGGTTAAACAGCTTTTCTACTTTGTCCAAATCCATATTTTTATCTCTGATTTCATAAGGGAAAGAAATATTGTCCGTAACTGTTTCTCCAAAAAGATATGGGCTTTGAAAGCAATATGCAATATTTTTTCTAAGCTCCAATGGATCTTGATCCACCATTAATTTATCCTTATATATTATTTCTCCATCACTAGGGCTGATTAAATTGCAGCAAAGCTTAAGAAATGTACTCTTTCCACTTCCAGAAGGACCTACCAAGGAAATATAATCTCCTTTATCTATTGATATTGTAATATCCCTTAATATAGCTTGATCATCCTTAATATAGGATGCATTTTGAAATTCTAATAACGACAATACTCTCACTCCTATTCAAAAATAAATACCACATATTTGTGGTATGATAAAATCATATTTGCTGTTTTTAAGCTTTGATGAAACTGCTTGCAGTTTCTACTTTCGGCTGCAACGATAAGTAGACAACCCAATCTTTGATTGGTGTTGGTCACTTAGTTTGTTCATCAGGTGAGTGATTATGACACCCACCTATTGAAGAATAAGGAACCCGACGACTTATAGAAGTGGGGGATATATACACCTGGTTATAGTTAAAGAATATCTTAAAAGTACATAAATAGTCAAGTTGTCATGAATGGGTATAAATATATAATAACAAATTTTTACAAATGGAGGTATGTAAATGTCCGTATTTGATACTATAGCACCTATTTATGGAATATTTTTTGACTTTCAAGTAAGGTACTATTCCAGGATAATTGAAAAAGTAAGAGGAGATTTTGACATTAGTAATTTCTCAAGCATTTTGGATTTAGGCTGTGGAACTGGAGCTCTATGCAAGACTCTTTATGAAAAAGGGATAGAGGTTAAAGGGGTTGATGTATCAAAAATGATGTTAAAACAAGCAAGAAAAAAGTTAAATGGACTTCCTATAGAACTTATCAATATTAATCCAGGTGAAAGTTTGCCATTTGAAGATAATTCCTTTGATTTATCTATTACATCTTATGTTGCACATGGGTTGAAACCTGATGAGAGGGTTAAGCTATACAAGGAAATGAAAAGAATATCAAAAGATGCGGTAATTATATATGATTACAATGAAAATAGAGCACCTCTTACAAGCTTTATAGAGTGGCTTGAGCGGGGAGATTATTTTAATTTTATAAATGTAGCAGAAAAAGAAATGTTAGAGATATTCAGTGAAATCAAAAAGATAAATGTAGATAAAAGAGCTGCTTGGTATATTGGAAAGTAGATTTTAAATAATAAA
>CAZHLF010000070.1:3209-10438 GCA_964532845.1 uncultured Tissierella sp. | reverse complement strand
TATACAAGTTTTGCTAATTGGTGTTTTAAAGATTTTAAACATTTGTTTTAATCAGTATATTATATAAGATTAGGAATTCTGCCTTAAATTACTTCTCCCTCGAAAATTTGACTGAACTAATGTTTTTTATTTGTAATTTGGCATGATTAACAAGCTGAGTTACAGGTCGAACTTTTAAGGGTGTTAATCATTAACCAAATTCCTTCATAAAAAACAAAGTTCAGTTGACAAATTTTTTCGAAGTCGAGACAATTTAAGTCAGAACCCCTAATCTCTAGGTTTTCATAAGGCTTCTTTAGTCTTATAAAAGATTTAAACAATTGAAAAGCATAGATTGCTTAAAATATCTAAGCCTAAGAAAATGATTTATTTTTTTACTAATATTATAGATTTAGTGGATAATACTTTAAATTATCATGAATTCGATAAAATTTGTGTCTGAACTATGTTTTTATGTGTAGGTCTTAGTAAATGGTGAGCACCCTTAAAAGATAGACCCTAAGTTCAGCTTGCGAAACATTCTAAGAACACGCAGAAAAACATAAAGTTCAGCCAAATTTTAGAGTGAATAGGAATTTAAAGTATAGCCACTAAATCCGACCCTTGCAATCATTAGATAAACATTAAATGAACAGCAAAAAGGGGATGTTCTATCCCCTTACCTTCTTAAGCTCTTCTATTAACTTATCGTTAAGAATTTTTATATGAGTTCCCTTCATACCAAGGGATCTTGATTCAATAACACCAGCACTTTCAAACTTTCTAAGTGCATTAACAATAACTGATCTTGTGATACCAACTCTGTCTGCTATTTTACTAGCAACTAAAAGACCTTCATTACCATCTAATTCGTTAAATATATGTTCCATTGCTTCTAACTCTGAATAGGATAAAGTTCCTATAGCCATTTGAACAACAGACTTCTTTCTAGCTTCCTCTTCAACTTCCTCATTAGTAGCTCTAAGTATTTCCATACCAACAACGGTAGCACAGTATTCAGCTAGAATTAAGTCATCCTCATTGAACTCTCTTCCAAATCTGGCAAGCACTAGTGTTCCTAGTCTATTTCCACCACTACTAACTGGAATAACTGTTGAAACTTTATCTGGATAATCACATTTTGATATGTTATCAAATACACAATCCGTTGTGTTCAGCATATTTTCATTAGTTTCAGTAATTCTTAGCAATTCATCATTATACTTTTTAGGGAATCTTCGTTCTTTAACTACCTCTGAATTAACTATATCGCATTCAAAACCAGTGGATAGCTCATAACCCAGAACTCTACCCTTTTTACTTGCAATATATACATTAGCTTCTAGTACATCACTTAATATTCTGCTTAATTCAACAAAAGAAACCGGCTTAGAACCATATCCCTGGAGAGTTTTATTTACTCGCCTTGTCTTTTGTAATAAACTTTCCATTTTATTTCCCCCTCAATTTTATATCTTAATACAATTCTGAATATTTCATCATATTATACATTACTACATTTTTCTGAAAATGTACAGAAAATTTTAAATTTAGTAAAAAAGGATTCAATAAGGTATTTGTAATATAATAACACTCATTTATTAATGCCCTTATTTGTCTCTCTTAATATAACCACATTCTTTATTACTACATTTTATAATATCACCATTTTTATTTCTTTTTATAACCATATATTCTTCACAGTTAGGACATTTTTCCTCAATTGGTTCGTCCCAAGATACAAAATCACATGTTGGATAATTTGTGCAACCATAAAATACTCTACCCTTCTTAGATCGTTTTCTAACGATTCCACCATCCTCACATTTTGGACAAGGAACATTTAGTTCATCTAAAATAGGCTTTGTATTTCTACATTCCGGAAATCCTGGGCAAGCTAGGAATTTACCAAAACGGCCAGTTTTTACAACCATATTTCTGCCACAATTTTCACAAATTACGTCACTAACTTCATCTTCTATTTCTATTTTATCTACTTCTTCCTCAGCTTTTTCTAAAAACTTACTAAAGTCCCCATAGAAATCACTTACTACGCTTTTCCATTCTGTATTACCCTCTGCAATATCGTCTAACTTATCCTCTAGATTTGCTGTAAATTCCTCGTTTATTACTCCATTAAAGTATTCTAGTAATATATCATTTACTAACTTACCCAATTCAGTAGGATAAAAAAGTTTCTTTTCTAGTACTACATAATATCTGGATAGAATAGTTGCGATAGTTGGTGCATAGGTACTAGGTCTTCCAATACCTAATTCCTCTAAAGCCTTTATTAGGGATGCTTCTGTATATCTTGCCGGTGGTTGTGTAAAATTCTGTTTAGGTAGCAATTCATCTAATTTTAGCTTATCACCTACTCTTAGATCTGGAATACTCATATCCTTAACCTCTTCGTCAGCAGTGATATAAACTCTTAAAAAGCCAGGGAATATTAATTTAGACCCAGTAGCTTTAAATAAGTTATCATTGTTTAAAATACTAACATTTAATGTGTCATATAAGGCTTCCTTCATTTGAGAACCTACAAATCTATCCCAGATTAGCTTATAAAGTTTATATTGATCCTTTGAAAGATGCTCTTTTATATCTTCAGGACTGTGTACTACATTTGTTGGACGTATACCTTCATGAGCATCCTGTGTTTCTTTCTTGGACTTTGTAGAGTAACTTTTCCCACCATTTGAAAATTCTAATCCATAATGATTTTCAATGTATTCTTTTGTTAATGTCATAGCCTCATTGGATACCCTTGTGGAGTCTGTTCTCATATATGTTATTAGACCAGTTGTTCCTTCCTTTTTCAGGTCGATACCTTCATAAAGCTGTTGAGCAACGCTCATAGTCTTCTTTGTTGTAAATCCAAGTTTTTTAGAAGCATCCTGTTGCATAGTAGATGTTGTATAAGGTGGATATGGCTTTCTTTTTCTTTGTCCTGTTTTAACATCCGAGACCTTAAAACCATCATTGTCTATAGTCTTAATTATTTGGTTAATTTCAGCTTCATTTGTAGGCTCAATCTTTTTTTCTTTACCATTAACGAGCTTTCCAATGAAATTTGATTCAAACTTCTCATTATTTTTAGATAACAATGCCTTTAGTGTCCAATATTCTTTTGGTATAAAACTATCTATTTCTGATTCTCTTTGGCATATAAGCTTAACAGTAACAGATTGAACCCTTCCAGCACTTAAACCCTTCTTTATCTTTTTCCATAATAGTGGACTTATCTTATATCCCACTAATCTATCTAATACTCTTCTTGCTTGTTGTGCATCAACTAATTTAAAATCTATTGGTCTAGGTTTTTTAATTGCACTTTTAATAGCATCTGCAGTAATTTCATTAAACTCAACCCTAACTTTATCTTCAGGGTCAATTTTTAAAATATGAGCCAGATGCCAGGAAATTGCTTCTCCTTCTCTATCCGGGTCAGTTGCGAGAAATATTTTGTCTGCAGCTTTTGCTTCCTTTTTTAAATCGTTAATAAGTGGTCCTTTTCCTCTTATATTAATATATTTAGGCTCAAAGTTATTCTCTATATCAATACCTAATGTACTTTTAGGTAGATCTCTAATGTGTCCCACTGATGCAACAACCTTATAGTTTCTTCCTAAAATTTTCCCTATGGTTTTTGACTTAGCAGGGGACTCTACTATAACTAAATTTTTTGCCAAATGATACACCTCCATGCCTTAGCAGCACGCAAATGTCCTGCTAGTAAGCTCTTTAATTAATCCTTTTAGTTCCAATACAGTCAAAATACTAATAACTGTTGAAATATCCATTCCAGTTTGTATTGCAATAATATCGGTATGTACCGGTCCTTCAATAATTACTTTCATAATTCTTAATTCATCTGAACTCAGTTGTGAATAATCTAATTCGTCTTTCTTCTCCATTTTAGTTTTAGTTTGTAGCTCATAAATTTCTTCTAGTATATCTTCAAGTTCCAGCAAAGGTCTTGCACCATCCTTTATAAGTCTGTTAGTACCACCACTATAGATACTGTTTATATTACCTGGGACTGCAAAAACATCCTTCCCTTGTTCTAAAGCATGATGAGCTGTTATTAATGAGCCTGATTTTTCTTTAGCCTCAATAACTACTATGCCTAAGGATAGTCCAGAGATAATTCTATTTCTTTGAGGAAAATTGTAACTTAAAGGTTCTGTATCCAATGGATATTCACTAATTACAGCTCCTGCTTCGCTAACTTCCTTATAAAGCTGGAAATTGTTCTTGGGATAGACAATATTTAAACCATTTCCTAGAATGCCCAATGTTCTTGCTCCTGATTCAATAGCAGTCTTATGTGCATATGTATCGATACCTTGAGCAAGTCCGCTAATAATTGTTACACCCAGCTGGGCAAGCTCCTTAGTGAACCTTTCACAAGCCCACTTACCATAAGCAGTAGATTTTCTAGATCCAACAATGCCTATTGCTATATTGTCCTCTGGTAGTATACTACCTTTATAATATAGTACACAAGGCCTATCTGTAATATTAACTAATCTATCTGGATAATCATCATCCAAAATTGTTACTACATTTATATGATTTTCATCAATTCTTATTAATATTTTCTCCAGGAATTTATTATCCCTAGATTGGAATATTTTATCTAATTGTTCATCTCTTAGTATCTTTGAGTTCATTAGAGTATTTCTATCTATTGTCCAAAGTTCCCTTAGGTCATAAAAATAATCTTTTAGTTTCTCTATTCTTCCATTGCTAATGCCTATATTATTCAACCAGATTAATATATTTCTTTCGGATATCATCATATTACCCCCAGTATTTATTATCTAGTGTTCTATATCGAATAGCTTCGAGAATGTGTTTATCTTCAATGTTCTCCTTAGAATCCAAATCTGCAATACTACGAGCCACCTTTAGTAACTTATTGTATGTTCTGCCACTAAACTTATACTTTTGAAAAGCATTTTTCATTATCTTTTCACTGCTTGAGCTTAATAGGCAATACTTTTTAATATCTTTATTTTGCATTTGTGAATTGTTGAATATTTTTTCTTTTTTAAATCTATCCAATTGAATATCTCGAGCTCTCTTAACTCTTTCTCTAATTTCTCTGGAGGTTTCTGTTTTTGAATCATCTCTTAAATCCTTATACTCAACTGGTAAGACATCTATATGTATATCAATTCTATCTAACAGAGGATTGCTTATCTTTCCTAAATATCTATCTATAGCCCCTTGATTACAAGTACATTCATGTAAAGGGTCACCTAGATATCCACATGGACATGGGTTCATACTGGCAATAAACATAAATTTTGCAGGATAAGATAATGAAGCATTTATCCTGGATATATGAACAACTCCATCTTCTATGGGTTGCCGTAAAACCTCCAGGACATTTTTTTGAAACTCTGGTAGTTCATCCAAAAATAGAACTCCATTGTGAGCCAAGGAAACTTCTCCAGGCTTAGGTGTTCTTCCGCCTCCAATAAGAGAGATATTTGAGGCTGTATGATGGGGTGATCTAAAAGGTCTTTCTGATATAAGTGCCTTTGTACTTAAAAGCCCTGATATACTATATATTTTAGTTACCTCTATAGCCTCCTCAAAAGATAAGAGTGGCAATATAGTAGGTATTCTTCTTGCAGCCATGGTTTTTCCTGAACCTGGAGGACCTATGATAAGCATATTATGTGCTCCTGCCGCCGAAACTTCAATAGCTCTTTTTAAGCTTTCTTGTCCTTTTATATCTGAAAAATCCATAGAATAGTCATGACTATTATCTATGAACTCATTATTATCACATTTATATGAATCTATTATTAATTCACCATTTAAGTAATCTATTACTTCGTTTAAATTCTTTACAGGAATGATTTCCATATCTGAAATAACACTACATTCTTCCCTATTATCATAGGGTATTATACATTTTAGAATATTAGCTTCTCTCATGGAAATAACCATAGGTAAAGCTCCTTCAATAGGATTTAGCTTCCCATCTAGAGACAACTCACTATTTTAGAACAGTTTTCTAAATTAATCATTCCATCTGCTGCTAAGATTCCAACAGCAATGGATAAATCCATCTGTGAACCATCCTTTTTTAAACTCGCAGGTGCTAAATTTATAGTAATTCTATTTAGGGGAAATTCATACCCACTATTCTTAATAGCACTTCTGACTCTTTCCTTAGATTCCTTAATAGATGTATCCGGAAGTCCGACTATATTAAATACGGGTAGACCTCTTGAAAGGTCAGTTTCTACATCCACAACATGTCCGTTTAATCCTTGTAATACGCAAGTGTTAATCTTTGAATACATGTTATCCCCCCACTTTTAGAAGTATACTATTACCTGGGTAATAGCTAAATTTCTTTATTTTCCCTATATTATAGACAAAATGCATTAACCAAATGGTTTATTTTAATGTCTTTTTGAAAATAAACTTCTATTATGTCGTATCTTAGTTGGATATCTTTATAATTCTTAAACTTTATGTACACCAAAGATGTATTTATTATTTTTCTCTGTTTTTTTAAATCTACTGCTTCAAATGCATAGCCATAAGAAGTGCTAGTCCTACTTTTTACCTCTATAAAAACCAAAATATTTTTGTCCATTGCAATAATGTCCACTTCACCTATTTTGTTTCGATAGTTGCATTCAAGTATACTATAGCCCTTTGAAACTAAAAAATCTCTAACAAGCATTTCACCAGATTTTCCTTTGACTATGTTACTTACCATTATCTTTCTCCTGTTATTCTTTTTAGAAACGTATTCCGATGTATACTAAGTATTCCGTTTTTTTCGATAGCTTCATAATGAGCCTTTGTTCCATATCCTTTGTGTTTCTCAATTCCATATCCAGGGTATTCTTCTGCCCAGTCTAAACAAAGCCTGTCTCTATACACTTTAGCAACAATAGAAGCACATGCTATTCCGTGAGACTTATCATCACCCTTGATTATACCCTCCTGGGGAATATTTAAATAAACTTTCTCAGCATCAATTAATATATAATCGGGAGAAATAGAATTGCCTAGCTTGTCCTTAAGATTTTCGACAGCTATTTTCATAGCTAGTCTTGTGCTTTCCTTAATATTAATCTTATCAATTGTCTTTGAATCAACTCTTCCTATTCCATAGGCTGTACAATTTTCTAAGATTATATTATATAGCTGATCCCTCTTTTTTGGAGTTAGTTTTTATGGAGGGTTATAATGGAGTTTTCCGGCGGACT
>CAZHLF010000070.1:0-3199 GCA_964532845.1 uncultured Tissierella sp. | reverse complement strand
AAAGTCCCTTGGGCATAACAATAGCGCATGCTACCACGTCACCCAATAAACAACCTCTTCCGACTTCATCTATGCATGCGATTTTGTTATAACCTTTATCGTAAAGCTCATTTTCAAATTCTAGCATCTAATCACTCCCTTCTGGTAACTCCAAAGATATATTTCCAATTATACCTTTCCTAAACTCATCCAGTATAATATGGCTTACCTTTGTATAGTCAACTTCTCCTCCACGAATGATGCAGCCTCTTTTACTTCCAATATCCTCCATTACCTCCAGAGCAGTTTTATTCTGGATATCTATATTGTAGCGTTTAATCAATAGATTTGGACAATGTATTAACAATTTTTCCAATAGTTTTAAAGCCAATGTATCGGTGTCTAATATTTCATCCTTTATTGCACCTGTATAGGCTAGATTAAGACCTACCCTTTCCTCTTCGAATTTAGGCCAAAGAATTCCAGGAGTATCTAAAAGCTCCAGTTGTCCTCTAATCTTTATCCATTGATTTGTTCTGGTTATTCCAGGTCTATTACCCGTTTTTGTACCTTTTCTACCAGAAAGAGAATTAATCAGTGTAGATTTTCCTACGTTTGGAACACCAATAATCATGGCTCTAATAGGTCTATTGATTACCCCTCTTTTTTCATAAGACTGCCTTTTCTCAAGAGTAACCTCATTTGCCAGGCTTAATATCTTATCTACACCTTTGCCGCTTAAAGCATCGAAAAGTATAGATGAAATTCCCTTGGAATGGAAATGTTCTTGCCATAATCTATTTATATTGGAGTCTGCCAAATCTGCTTTGTTTAGAATGATAACCCTAGGTTTATTTCCTACGATGCTATCAATAATGGGATTTTGGCTGCTGTATGGAATTCTTGCATCGATTAGTTCAAAAACCAAATCTACCAGGGATAGGTTTTTTTCTATAGATTCTCTAGTCTTTTTCATATGACCAGGATACCAATTTATATTCATTTGATTCATTTTTTCACCACCTAGAAATTGCAGTACTCTTCACATAGATTTTGTACTCATCGCATTTAACTTAACCTGATTTGCTAAAAATCACAGCAAATCGGGTTAGGTTACAAAAAAAGGGACTTTACAGTCCCAATTAGTAAAATCTCTTCTCTTTAACTTTAGCTGATTTACCTAGTCTGTCTCTTAAGTAGTAAAGTTTAGCTCTTCTTACTTTACCCTTTCTAGTTACAACTAGTTTTTCTATTCTTGGAGAATGAATAGGGAATGTTCTTTCAACACCTACTCCGTAAGATAATCTTCTTACAGTGAAAGTCTTTCTTGCTCCTCCACCTTGAATTTTAATAACTGTACCTTCATAAACCTGAACTCTCTCTCTAGAGCCTTCAATAACTTTATAATGTACTTGCACAGTATCTCCAACGTTAAATTTAGGCATATCATCCCTTAATTGTTCGTCTTCTATCATTTTAATAATATCCATTAGTATATCCTCCCTTCTCACTAGACGTTCTTGCAAACAGCAGAGGACCGCCCTTTCTAAATACCTTACGTATTATAGCATAATTATAAATTATTTACAATTAATAATTACATATCCTTAAGCAAATCAGGCCTTTTTTCCAAAGTCTTAGCATAAGCTTGGTTTTTTCTCCATTCCTCAATCCTTTTATGATCCCCACTTAAAAGTATATCAGGTACCGAGATACCTAAAAACTCCCTTGGTCTAGTATACTGTGGATACTCCAATAACCCATTATAATGGGATTCCTCTGTAAATGATTCTTCACTTGATAGAACTCCAGGAATTAACCTGGTTATTGTATCAATCAAAACCATTGCAGGTATTTCACCACCAGTAAGGACATAATCTCCTATAGATATTTCCTCATCCACATAATTTTGGATAATTCTATCATCTATACCTTCATAATGCCCGCATAAAAGAATTAGGTGTTCTTCTTTTGCCAATGAATTAGCTACTTCTTGGGTAAGTACCTTTCCTTGAGGGGAAAGATAAATAACCTTAGAATCCTTTTGTTTAACATCTTCTATAGCATCATAAATTGGCTCAGGTTTCATGACCATTCCTGGTCCCCCACCGAAAGGGTAGTCATCCACTTTCTTGTGTTTATTCTTTGAAAAATCCCTTATATTTGTACATTCTATATTGATTTTATTTTCTTCAATAGCTCTACCTATAATGCTATAACCATTAAGGATTTGAAAAAATTCAGGAAATAAAGTTAAAACATCTATCTTCATTCAATCATTCCTTCAAGCGGGTCAATTACAACAAGTTTTTCCTTTATATTTACATCTTTAACAAAGGCTTTTACTGCTGGCACAAGGTATTCTTTATTAGATTCTAAGTCCTTAATAACATAAACATCATTGCTATAGCCCTGTAGTACATCAATAATATCACCAATGTAAGTATTACTCATGTCATAGACTTTGCACTGGATTAAATCAGAGATGAAAAAATGATTTTCAGGAAGTACTACCTTATTATCTTCATCAACATAAATAAATTCATCCTTATATTTAAGTAGTTCATTTATATCGTTAAACTCCTTAAATTTAATGATTGCCATTCCTTTATGGATCTTAACCCCCTGAACATTTAAAGGGATTTTATCTTTTCCTAAATATGCACTTTTTAGATAGTTAAATCTTTCAACGTTATCGGTTAAAGGATAAACTTTTGCTTCTCCTTTTATCCCATGACTATTTATTAATTTACCTACTATAGTATACTCCATTTTCTCACCTAAAATCTTATTGAATAATTTCAACAACTACCCTCTTATTATCCTTAATTGCTGCAGCCTTAACTACTGTTCTTATAGCTTTTGCAATTCTGCCTTGTTTACCAATAATTTTCCCCATATCCTCTTGAGCTACTTTAAGCTCAATAATTATTGATTGAGAACCTTCAACTTCATTAACGCTTACTTGATCAGGATAATCCACAAGAGCTTTTGCAATAAACTCTACTAATTCTCCCATTGTAAACACCTCCATGAATTATTCCTCAGTAGTAGCATCAGCTTTATCAAATAATCCATTTTCTTTGAAAAGTCTTTCAACAGTTTCTGTTGGTTTAGCACCATTCTTCATCCATTTTACAGCCTTTTCATTATCAACCTTTACTGTCTTTGGTTCTGTTAAAGGATTGTAGTATCCAATTTCTTCAATGAATCTACCATC
>CAZHLF010000069.1:0-10466 GCA_964532845.1 uncultured Tissierella sp. | reverse complement strand
GCTTCTGTTAAAGTTGTTTTACCACTACTACTGTGTCCTAGTAAAGCTACGTTTCTGATTTTGTCAGCTGTATACGCTTTCATCATAAATTCCCCCTCAACTAGTATTTAGGTCCAAGGTAATTGCTGTGCAATTGCTCGGTTATATTAAAAGATTTTTTAAACCTTTTTCTACTTAATATTAACTATTTATTCCCAATAGTTGCAAAGTTTACACTTCCTATTCTACCACGAAAACGTTTTTATTACAAAGCATATTTTAGTCAACTAAAACATTCCTTACTTGTGAATAATAAAGGGTTTTGATATTATTGATACTAGTATACATATGGATGTGAAAATAATGATAGATGTATCGGATAATCTTCTGGAAAAACTAAATAACATACCTCCTAAGCCTGGTATATATGAATTCCTAGATAGAGAAGGGAGAATAATCTACGTAGGAAAAAGCATATGTTTAAATAAAAGGGTTAGATCTTATTTTGCCAATAATCCTAAGTGGGACAAGGTAAAGAGAATGGTTTCATTTATTGTAGATATAGAATTTATAGTTACAGACACTCATCTAGAAGCCAGATTATTAGAATGTCAGTTGATAAAAAGCATCAAGCCTGTATTTAACACTCAAATGAAAAACGATGAAAAATATGCTTTTCTAAAGGTTGAAGATTACAATATCCATAATCCTCTTTCAGTAGTATATGAAAGAGAAAATAATTCCTTTGGCCCCTTTAGAAGAAAATACTCATTATATAAAGTAATAGATAATTTAAGAAATCTTTACCCCATTAAAAAAGATATAGAAGGCTATTCCTTTAATTACAAGCTTTTCCCATCAGCAATGGATAGGGCTGATTTTGAAGAGAACAAGAATACTCTAATGGAAATTCTTTCAGACGATAGAAACATAAGCTTATTTATCTGTTGTTTAGAGGGGGAAATGAAAAAAGCAGCCTCACAATGTAGGTTTGAAACTGCCATGGTTTTTAGAGATATGATATATAGCCTAAACTATTTAAAAAGCGGAATCATAGGTTATAGAGATATGTTCTCTAAAGATATCCTATTAAAGATACCAACAACTGTAGGATATAAGCTTTTCTTTATCTCCAGGGGACAAGTACTGCTTAAGAAAAGATACAAGAACTATTCAAAAAAATATATAGATATTTTTATCAGAAATGGAATAGAACTCTCAAGGGATTTTATCCTTCCTAATGATGAAAAGATTAGCCTGGATTATCGGGATATAATTTATTCTGAGATTCTATCTCTTCCAAAAGAGTATATTAAAATTTTGACTAACTAAAAGCCTCAAATTCTTCCATATGGAAAAATTTGAGGTTTCTTCTTAATTTCTAATATAAATATTATTTACTCCACTATCTTCAAATTCCTGTAGGTATTCATCCTGTAGATCCAGTATATATCCTATTCTTTCCTCTTCGCTATCCTCATTTTTATCATCTATCTCATTTAAATAGTCTCTTTTAGCCAATTCAAAGCTTAAGGTTTCATATAGAGTTGTGGTATCATACTCTTCAATAAAGTTATTTATAACATTATCTTCAAATTTTCGCATTTCATAATACATTTTATCTTCCTTATCGTACTCTACAAGGTCCCCACATCCAAAATCCTTTGCTTTTGAATAAATAACCTGTAAGATATCCTCATATTGTTTGATTGCCTCTTCTCTATTGGCATTGATTACATGCTCCCCGGCATATACTATATCCATCAAAAGTCTGAACTGTTTATCTGTAAGTTCTATATTCATCTTTTATCCTCCGTATCTTATCAAAAGTTTATTCTGTGATCTGTTGTACTTCATAAACTCCATAGTTATTTACCACTATTTTTATTAGTCCGACTCCTTCAGCATAATATTCTTTTACTGTAAAGTCATCATTGGTGTATTTAACAATAATTGCATTAAAATCTCCTGCTGGTGTTTGAACCACTGCATCTGTTTTTATAATCTCGTATATTCCTTCATCATCATCAGTCCACTTTGTCCCCACTACTATAGGAGCCTTTATTACAATATCATCTCTATTGGGAACAAGCCCATTTATATAATCATCCTGGTACTGATTATTTCCTACTTCCTTGGTATAGATAAGCTTTACATCACTTTCTGATATATCATATACCATTACCACCCTAGTAAGTAAATCCACCTGCTTAATCTGCACCTTTCCACCCTTAACTTTGTCTACAATATGGGTAAACCCTTCATTCTCAGACCCATTCTTAAATACCTTGGTCATTTTTCTGTTGGGAAAGTATTTAATCATCTCCCCTACATTATCTCTAAATGCTGGTTTGTTATTTTACCTAATAAAGATAATAGTTGAAATGAGCATAGCAACTATTATTAAAACAATCCAAAATATAAGTCTGTCACTTAAGACCTTCTCCATTATTACACCCCCATAACTTGTACTACTACATTTTAGTAAAGTTTGGAGCATAATATGCATAGTTTGTACAAATTAATCTACTTTTCCAAATGTCCTAAATGGAAATAGTCTATATATGGCTTTTCCTTTAATTGAATCTACCTTAACAAATCCTAGATCTCTGCTGTCAAGGCTATTCTCCCTATTGTCACCAAGAACAAATACTGAACCCTCAGGTACCTCTACTGGATATTTAATGGAGTGGCCTGGATTTGTATCTCCCTTAGCATAAACTTCATCAGCTAATTGTCCATTGATATATACATTACCATCTCTAATATCTACAATATCTCCATAAACACCAATCACTCTTTTTATCAGGTTGTTTTTTTGAATATTTCCTGTAAATCTATATACTATACTATCCTTAATATCTTCCATTTCGTTTTTAATATTGATTATTATTCCCTTTTCCTCAATGTTTTTGTTAAGTATTACAACATCCCCTCTTTCAGGCTCTTCAAAGAAGTACCCAAGTTTGTATATTAGAACTCGATCATTTTCATAAAAAGTTGGCTCCATGGACATCTCTTTAATTTGAGTAAGAGATGCAACATTGGAAACTAAAAACAATGATAAAATAAGGGCAATCAGGATTGTTAATACCCATTCCATTATAGATTTTAATAGACTTTTTTTCTTTGTATAATAACTCATCTTAGCTCCTTTCATCATTTGGAAACGAATTTGTTATCCTTTATAAAGTATCTTAATAGATAGTCTCTACCATTAATAGCATAGTCTATATTTATTCTCTTACTACGTCTGATTAATTCTTGTGGAACATTTGGCGCATCATCAACCCATATTTTTGTATCAGTAACCAAATCTGCTCCGTAAAATTTTTCCTTCGTAATAGCCATAGCATTAGTAAGCTTTCCAGGGCCATTTGTAAGGTTTATTATTTCTTTTCTCTTCTCATCTTTCATTACCTTTTTGTATCTGTTAAGATACATAAAATCTATACCTTCTAAAGGTTCCAAAGCCCTGATTAAAACTGCTCCATGAACACCTTTCTTTTCAGTTACTATGTTTAAGAGCTGGTACATTCCGTATATGTAATATATATATAGGTGTCCTCCCGCTTCATCTATAATCTTGGTTCTTTCAGTTAATCCCTTGTTGAAATGGGCTCCTTCATCCTTAGCGTTAATATATGCTTCTGTTTCTACAATTTTAGCTTTATATAGGTTTTCTCCATCATAATGTACTAGAGTCTTTCCTAATAAATCTCTTGCCACTAAAATCGTATTTCGTTCATAGAATTCTCTTTTAAGTCGCATATTTCTCTCCTAGTCTCTAGTGTAAGTTACATATTTGATTCCTCAAAAGGTTCTGTATCTATATGAGAAATATCTCCTTCAACACATAATTTGATATCCCCATCTACTACTTCACAAATATTTAAAGCAGTTCCCGTATAAACAGGTAGAGCTGCAAATTCCGTTACTGTCAGTTTTTTAATTATGGCAAGCAAGGCTTTAATAGTTACGCCATGGGTGACTATTAATATATTCTCTACATTTAGTTTTACTATCTCATTTAGAAAGCTCTCTACTCTTATGAAAAGCTCCTTGAATGTTTCCCCCCCACCTATAGGTATATAATCCTTTGGATTGTTCATATAGGTATAGAACTCTTCCGGATAACTCTTTTCTATCTGGGAAATATCCATTCCCTCCCAAGTTCCAAAGCTAAGTTCTTTAAGTCCTTCATGAGTTTTTATTTGGGTATCTTTATTTCCCCTAATAAGCTTTGCAGTATGTAAAGCTCTATATTGAGGACTTGAATATATAATATCAAATTGGATATCCTTTAGACTCATCCCAAGTTTTTTAGCTCTTTCAATACCCTCTTGGGTCAAACAAGAATCGTTACTTCCCTGCAATTTTCTTATAATGTTCCATTCAGTAGTTCCATGTCTAGTAATATATAGTTTCATCTATTCCTCCATTAATTAAAATCTTTTGCCAAGTCCTTTAATGCCTTGTCATCAACTCGATATACAGTCCATTCATCCATTGGTATTGCCCCTATGCTTTTATAGAACTCAATTGAGCTTTCATTCCAATCAAGACACCACCATTCAAATCTTCCACAATCCCTTTCTATTGCTAAATGTGCCAGAAAGGACAGTAGTATTTTTCCTATGCCTTTACCTCTCATTTTTGGCTGGACATATAAATCTTCCAAATATAGGCCAGGTTTTCCTAAAAAGGTTGAATAATTATGGAAAAATAGTGCAAATCCTACATCCTCCCCATTAAATTCAGCAATAACAACCTCTGCTGCCTTTCTAATGAAGATGGATTCTCTTATACTCTCTTCCGTTGCAACTACTTCATGTAATAGTTTTTCGTAATCAGCCAGCTCCTTAATAAATCCCAATATAGTTCCTGCATCTTTTTCTTCTGCAAATCTAAGCTTTAAGCCTTCCACTTTAGTATTAACCATATTATTCATTTTTCTCCCCCTTTAATCTATCCCCCAGTTCTCTTTCTATATAAAGTTCATTTAATCCCCAAAATTTCTTAAATTCCTTATAGGAATCAAAGGCTTCTTTGTTGAAGCTATGTTTTGTCTTAATAGCCCTAATTAAGATATTCTTAGGAGTATGCTCCATATCGATAAACTCCAGAAGTTGAACCTGATAGCCTAATATCTCTAGTACATTTGCCCTAAGACTATCAGTTACAAGGGAACTTAGTTTTTCTTTTATTATTCCATGCTTTAACATGGGCTCAAGTACTGGATTTTTTATTTTATCATAGAATTCATGCTGACAACAGGGTACTGAAAGAATAGCTTGGGAATCCCAGTTAATAGCCTTTATTATTGCTGCATCTGTTGCATTGTCACAGGCATGTAGGGTTACTACCATATCAACATCCTTTAATCCTTCATAATCCTTTATATCTCCATGAATGAATTTTAGTCTGTCAAAGCTTAAGTCACTGGCCACCTCATTACAAAAATTGATTACATCCATTTTTAAATCCAATCCGATGATGTTGATATTCAACTTTAAAACATTTACCAGGTAATGATAAAGAGCAAAGGTTAAATAGCTTTTCCCACAGCCAAAATCAACTATGTTCAAAGTTTTGTCCTTATCTATCCTAGGAATTACATCTGCAACCATTTCAAGAAATCTATTGATTTGCCTAAATTTATCATATCTTTTGGCAACTACTTTTCCCTTGTCATTCATTACACCAAGTCTTATAAGAAAATCAATAGGCTGGTTATCCTCAAGGATATAGTTTTTCTTTCGGTTATGAGTTGTATCTATTAATTCTTTACTAGGCTTCTTTTTTAAAACAGAGGCTTTACCTTTTTTACTTATGAAAACCTGGTAATCCCCTTCAGTAGAAAAAAACATGCCTTGCTTAAATGCATCCTTCAAAAGGTTTTCAATCTCTTCTATTGCCTCGCCTGGAGTCATATTTTGATGAATCACCTTAGGTTTTTTATCATAGGCAAACTGATAAAGTAGTTGTCCTTTTATTTTTACAGGCTTTATATCTACTTTACTAAAATCTAGTTCCTTACTTTTAACTCCACTGAGAACACCTTGAATAAGGGTATTCTCTTCTATAATTTTATTTATTAAGCTCATTAATTCATCCATTTATTTATTCCATGATGTACAATACAACATGTACTCCTTTCGATTCTATTCTTTGATTCTAATTCTAGCTACTTTAAACTTAATACTATTATTAGCTTCTGCAGCTTCGTTAAAAACTTCTATAATCAAATTTCCATATTGGCCTAATTTCTCATCCATAAATTCTTTATTATATAGGATAATATTAACAGGCTGCCTTACTATACTTAGAACATCCCAAAGGGCATCTAAATTGTTACCTATATAATCTGGATGTAAGAGCATACTTTTCAGATATAGATGAGCTCCCTTTTTAGTTGTCATTTTCTTACCATTAAGCAAAATAGTATTCATAGCCCCACTCTCCTAATATAGCTGTTCAAAGGAGTCATAATGATCCTTTGTATAAAAAATCAGTCCATCATTGGAAAATACAATCCGTTCAGCTCCCCTAAAGCCACCTTCATAATTTACATCAGCTTCAAAATATACTCTACCATCAGCCTTTGGGAGAAGTCCTTCTCTATTGCCAAAACGGTCTCCACCTATACTCTTGTTATCAGTTACATCCCACAAGTTGCCCTTATCACTTTCCCATCCTAATTCCATGGCTTCCTTTTTAGTTAAAAAATTTGATGGAAGTTTACCATAAAGATGTATGTATAGGGCTACATCTTCAGGTGTTGAATATTTACCATCTTCAGCTATGAGATATTCATCATCATTATAAGACTGATTATCATATTCCTGTGTTTCTTCTTTTTCAGGAGTTTCTAATTCTGGCACTTCAATCTTAGGATTTGAAATATTACTAGGAGAAGTTTCTACCTCTAAGGTTGATGTACTACAACCTATGAGACTTAAAACTAGAGTAAAAATCAATATAAAAGATATAATTTTCTTTTTCATTTTTAGCACCTCATTTTTTATCATAGTTTCATTATACTATATCAGTTTAAGAATCCACAAGAATTTGATAAATTACAATAAGAATGATAAAATTATTCTTTAAGTTATTAAAAATTTGAAGGAGATAAGATGAAATATAAAAAAATCGTTGAAGGAAAATTTATCCGTAGACCAAATAGATTTATCGCTCATGTAATTATCCATGGAAAAGAGGAAGTTGTTCATGTAAAGAATACTGGAAGATGTAGAGAATTATTAATTCCAGGAGCAAGAGTAATACTTGAGGACTGCTCCCAAAATATTTCAAGAAAAACAAAGTATTCTCTCATAGCTGCTTATAAAGGAGAGTTACTAGTAAATATGGACTCGCAGGTTCCAAATGCAGTAGTTTACGATGCATTAAAGGATAATAAAATAGAACTTTTTAGAGATTTAACCTTTATTAAGAGAGAAAAAACCTATGGAAATTCAAGATTTGATATCTATTATGAAAAAGGCTTGAAAAAAGGTTTTGTGGAAGTTAAGGGTGTGACCCTTGAGGTAGATGCCCAAGCAATGTTTCCTGATGCCCCAACGATTAGAGGTGCAAAACATGTTCTAGAGATGGTTGAGGCTGTAAACGAAGGGTATGAGGGAAATATTATATTTCTTATACAGATGAAGGGAATTTCATCCTTTATACCAAATTGGGAAATGGATGAGAATTTCTCTTATGCTATTAAATATGCTAATGAGAATGGTGTAAATGTACTAGCTTATGATTCATTAGTTTTAGAGGATGAAATTAGGATAGGTTCACCCATACCTGTTTTTCTTTAAAAAAGTAAGGCCCGCAATGGATTTGGTTATATCTAATGTAATGAGTATCCATTGCGGACCTCATAGTTGATATAATTCTTTCAGTCCTCAAAAGAGTCTTACTCGTTTCCAAATCATATATTACGAACCTTACAAATTTATCTTCTCCGAAAAAGGATTTAATATACATATTTATATTTAATTTTTTTAGCATTAGAAAAGTACTAATAGTCTATTTCAAGCCCCATCAGATATGTATCTACAAACTTATCATTTATTATCATTTCTCTAGAAATTCTGCCCTCATTTACAAAGCCCATTTTCTCATATAAATGTATGGCTGCTGAATTATCAGTTCTTACCCTAAGGTTAATCTTTCTAATAATTTCAGTTTCTTTACTCCATTGGATTAAATAATTAATCAGTTCAGTTCCTACACCATTTCCCCAGTACTCTTTCAAAACACTAATTCCAAACTCACCTGTATGCATAGTGCGAGGTCTTTTACCTCCTATAAAACTTAGATTCCCTATTATCTTTCCTTTATCCTCTGCAATAATAAACAAGGAATTCTTTTGCTTAGAAACCATTTCTATAAACTCCTCTTCCTGCTGAAAAGTTATTAGAAATTCACCTTCACCAAAAGTTAGATTATCGGATTCACGGCTTATTTTTTCAATATATTTTATCATTTTCATTGAATCAGTTTTATCTGCTTCTCTAATAATTATTATGTTTTTGTCGTTTAGCTTAATTAGTTTCAACACAATTCCTCCACCTAATAAAATATTTAATCTATTATTCTAGAAAGAATAGCAAAATCCTTCTTTTTAAAAACAAAAAACAAAAGCAAAGTAGAATCTACTTTGCTTTTTGTCTTCTTATCTTTTTTGTAATCTTATTCCAGTCATTTGACCGTTTAAGTCTTGTTTCTCTAAATCTTCTTCATTAACTCTTTCAATTGAATGAGCTAATGTTTCCTTTTTAATAAACTCTTCATATTCATCAAGAGCTGCTTTTATTTCATCAGAACCATCGTAGAAGATATCTATATTGTCTAATACTTCGTAGCCATTGTTCTTTCTCATTTGTTGTACCTTTGAAATAAATTCTCTAGCATAACCTTCATTTATTAAATCAGAAGTAAGAGTTGTATCAAGGATTACAAATAGATTGTTTTCCATGATTACATTAAAGCCTTCTTTGGAGGATATAGTTACCTGTACATAATCCTTAATTATCTCTGTATCCTCACCATTTAAGTTTAAAACCAAAGTTTCTCCGTTTTCTAACTTTTCAACTGTTTCTTTTGCATCAAGTTCATTTAATGCTTTTCCAAAAGACTTGATCTTAGCACCTAATATTGAGCCTGCTTCCTTAAAGTTTGGCTTTAATGAGAAGTTCATATACTGTGAAAGGTCGTTTTCAAATACTACTTCCTTTACGTTAAGCTCTTCCATTATTAATGGTACTAAATCCTTTATTTTAGTTTCATATTTACCATCTATAAGAACATCTTTAAGTGGTTGACGAACCTTTATCTTAACATTTTCACGGGATGCTCTTCCAAGACCAACTAAGTCCCTAACCAAGTCCATTCTCTCTTCTATCTCATTATTTATCAAAGCTTCATTAGCTTCTGGATAGAAAGCAATGTGAACACTCTCTTCTCCAGTCAAGTTTTGATATAATTCTTCAGAAGTAAAAGGTACAAAAGGAGCTATCATTTTACAAATTCCTATTAATATTTCATAGGTTGTATTATAAACTGATTTCTTGTCATCATCTAATTCAGTAGACCAGAATCTTCTTCGACATCTTCTGATATACCAGTTGGATAGGTCTTCAATTACGAAATCTTGAATATTTCTTACTACCTTAGTAAGTTCAAATATATCCATATCAACTATAGAATTCTTTATTAGGTTATTATACTTGGATAATATCCATTTATCGATTTCTGGTCTGTCGTTATAGTCGATATTAAATTCTCTAGGATCTACTTCATCTGTATTAGCATAAAGTGAGAAGAAATTATATACATTTCTTAAAGATCTAAAGAACTTGGATTCTACTTCTCTTAATCCATCTTCATCAAATTTGGTTGGTGTCCATGGTGGAGATACACTCATTAGATACCATCTTAGAACGTCGGCACCATATTTATCAAATAGTTCAAATGGGTCAACTGTATTTCCTCTAGTTTTGGACATCTTTTTGCCATCTTTGTCTAGGATAAGGTCATTTACCAATACATTCTTATATGGTGACTTTCCGGTTACAAAGGTTGATATTGCAATTAAGGAGTAGAACCAGCCTCTAGTTTGGTCTATACCTTCATTGATAAAGTCAGCAGGGAATAACTTGTCAAAATCATCCTTATGCTCAAATGGATAGTGCCATTGTGCAAAAGGCATTGCCCCACTGTCAAACCAAACGTCTATTACGTCCTTTTCCCTAGTCATAGTACCGCCACATTTGTCACACTTCAAGTGAACATCATCTACAAATGGTCTGTGAAGCTCTATGTTTTCATCTATATCTTCAATTGCTCTTTCTACCAGTTCAGCTCTTGAGCCTACACTGTCAGTATGATTGCAATCATCACATCTCCAGATAGGAAGAGGTGTACCCCAGTATCTGCTTCTTGAGATTGCCCAGTCATTAATGTTTTCTAACCAG
>CAZHLF010000068.1:0-10566 GCA_964532845.1 uncultured Tissierella sp. | reverse complement strand
TTAATCTTTTCAATCCTGCAACTCCATACATATCATACACTGCTCTTTCTATGAATTTGCTATTTTGAAAGTAGTAAAACAAGTACTTAGTATTAATTGTGTTACATCTAATAACATTAATTTCAGTTGAACCAAATCCTACTCCTTTATATAAACTATCTGCTATTGCTATATTTCCATTTTCAAAACAAGGTGTAACTTTTGCTATGAGGATATCACCCTCCATAAATTGAACATATCCTTTCTTTACTTTGCTAAATTGCTCAGTTATAGTTGTATGATATCCATCTCTAAGATTCTCCATAGGAATAAATGATACTTCATCTTCATCAGCTAGCATACTTACATTGACCGTTGGATTAATATCCGCATGATATTTTAATCTTTCTACTCTCCATTCCTCCGGAATCTCCCCTATCCATTCAATTCCACTGTCTTTCATTTTACGCATTGTTTCCACCATCCTTAAGCTTAGGAAGTGATGACTTTTTCGCAAGTTTCTTTTCCTCTGATTTTACTCTCCGTTCTAATTTTTTAATATCTTCTGATGGTGGTAAGTTTTCTGGCCTTATTCCTCTTTGCTCAAGCATATCTCGTACACTTTTATTGTTTTGAACATGCTCATCTGTAATGCTTGGTTCTCCAAATAAATCATTTTCTTCTACATTGTAGTTGGTCATTTCTGTTGCCAGATTCTTTGCAGCGATTGTTAATGTAGGTAAATGGTCAGCAAGAGGACCACTCTTAATCCCATATTTATTTTTCATTTCCTGAGTAGAAAAACCTCCAAATAAGATACTATCACCCTTTGAACGAATCCTGCCAAATCCTGCATCGTCTACTCCACGTTCATATATATTTTGAGAAAGTCTTTTTTCAGATTCTTTTAGCCTTCCTCTAGCCTCACTACGTTCAATGTATTCTATTCTTTCCTCTATCAATTCTTGTTTTCTGGTTTGGGTAGCAAAATAACTTTGTGCAAAAGCAATTTCATCTTTCCTAGGATCACCATTTTGAGCTATCAGATAACATGCATAACGAGTAAGCAAATAATCCTTAACTTTTCTTTTGGCACTACTTCCTAAGGAGACCATTTTCGTGACCTCACGAAAATGGTCTGAGACCTCTATCTGTGCGGTTTTGCAAGAATCAATAGCACGATTTATTGCTACCTCAAAGTTTTCCCATCTTTCATAACCTAAGAGTTTTTGTAAATCCCTTGCATGCCAAAATTCAATTTCTGATTTTCCTTCGGTTGCAATGTTGCAAATATCATCATATGAAGATTTAAGTATACCAATCTTACTCCTATCCATTATTCAAACACCGCCCTTAGTACTCCATCAATACTTTCTTCATTTTCTAGTATTTCTTTCATTATATCCTCACTATTTCTTGGAGGAGTATATTTATAAAAATATCTTGTAAATGGTATTTCATAGCCTATCTTATCCTTACTTCTATCAGCAAATCCATCTGGAACAAATGGTAGTACCTCTTTATGAATATATTCATCTATATCAATTTTAAGTGGAATTTGCTCAGTATCCCTTTTTGAAGTATCCACTTGTAACTTCCCTTTATTAACTACCTTCTCACCATTTTCATTATACAAAGGCCTTTCGATAGTAACCTTTGTATAACCAAAGTCCTCTATATCTAGAACTTTACTGTATTGGGGATCAGCATTATCAAAATTCTTGTAAAGCTCTAGGATTTTATCCCTACTTTCATCATCTATAAATTTACGTTTGTTTCCAAGTGATTTTGGTTTTTGAGGTATATAAAAATCAACTGCATTTATTAGTTGAACTTTTCCTAATCTACGAGGATTAGGCTTCTTTGATAAAATCCAAATATAAGTAAATATTCCAGTATTATAAAACATTTGATCAGGTAGGGCAATAATTGCTTCTAGTAGGTTGTTTTCTAATACATAGCGACGTATCTCACTCTCCCCGCTGCCAGCATCTCCACTAAAAAGTGGGGATCCATTTAATATAATAGCAATTCTTGCTTCTTCCTCTGCTTTAGATATTAAATTTTGTAAGAATAATAGTTGTCCATCACTTACCCTAGGTGTTCCTGCTACAAATCTGTTATTATCAGTCTTTAATTCAGCTAGTACTCTAGCCTTTTCTGTCTTCCACTCTACTCCGAAAGGAGGGTTTGTTATAAGCAAGTCAAATTTTTCTCCCTGGAACCTATCTTCAGTGAGAGTATTTCCTTCACGAATATTTTTTACATCTTCACCTAACATTAGCATCTCTGCACAGCAAATAGCATAGGCTTCAGGATTTACATCTTGACCATATAGTTTAACTTTATTATCTTTATAACCCTCGCCAAGAATATCTTCAAGCTTTCGCTTCAATGTAGTTAACATACCTCCAGTACCGCAGCAACCATCATATACTCTAAATATCTTGCCTTCTTTTTTTAAATCATCGATATTTTCTCCCATCATAAGTTCAACACAAAGTTCAATAACTTCTCTTGGAGTATAGTGGTCCCCTGCTTCAGCGTTTGCCTTGTATGTTCTAATAATTTCTTCAAATATATATCCCATCGCCATAGGACTTGTAGTATTAGGATGAAAATCCACTTCAGAAAAGGCCTTTAGAACTTCAAATAGGATTCCTTTCTTTATCATAAATTCTACTTCTTCCCTAAACTTTAGGTCCTTTAATATTTCCTGGACACTTGGTGAATAAGCTTTGATAAATTCAAGGAAGTTTGAATTGATATTGTCACTATCACCAACTAGTTGTTCAAGGGTAACACATTTTTTATTATAAAATGGAACTCCAAACTGCTTTAATATAGCCTGTTCTATCTGAATATCTGTTAATTGTTTATTCTCTCCAAACAATGCTAATAGCTTTGATATTTCCTCATTTTTATCAGCTAGAATACAATCAAATCTTCTAATTATGGCCATAGGAATTATTACATTACCATAGTTTTCTGGGGTATAAGGACCTCTAGTTTTATTTGCAATATTCTTAACTAGATTTACTTTAGATGTTATGTCTGCAGTCAATACATTATTAGTCATATTTATTCTCTCCTTCAAAAAGCACTAATAGCTTTACATTTTTATATATATTGTGTTTTCCTACCTTTTCTTTTCCTAATAAGCCTTTGTCCACTAATTGGTCTAGATATATGGCTGCTGTTTGTCTATGTATCCCCTTTTCAACCAAATCTGAATTTCTAATGCATATTTTTTGAAAAACCATATCTATCATATCTGATAGCAATGATTTTTGACCAGTTAATCCATTCAGGAACTCTTCACTTTTATATTCTAAGAGTAACCCTTTTAACCGTTCAATTATATATAGTGTTCTTTCCGCTGAGGCTTTGTACCATTTCAGGATTAATTGGATTATATCTATATAATTCTGTGTTTCCTTGGTCTTACATAACAAAGAATAATAATCCTTTTTATTTAGAAAACTAAAATTATTTAGATATATAATTGGATGTGAAAAATATCCTACTTTGTAGAGAAGCAGTAAGTTAAGAATTTGGTTTGTCTCCGCATTTCCATCTCTAAAAGGGTAGATACTTTCAAATTGATAATGTATTAGAGCAATTTTTATAAGGGGATGTAATACATAAGTTTCATCATCATATACAAAATCAAGCATATCAATTACTAATTTCTGCAAGAGCTCTTTACCATGGGGTGGGGTGTATAATATTTCATTATTTTCACTATCATCAGTATAGGATATTCTTGTTAGATCACTATCAAAACTTGCTAAATTAGTTCTTATTAATTGCTTCTTTTTATTAAGAGGCTTGTTTATTTCTTCAATATCACTTAGAGATATTGTTCCTTTCTGTTCAAATATTTCTAATCCAATTTGAAATGCTTTTCTATAATCATTTGTCTTATCATTAATTGAGTCAAGTTCTATTTTGTTATTTTTCTTTACATCAAATAATGTAAAAATATTGAACAATAGCTCTTTGGATGGGAATGTTCCCACTCCATAATTTAAGACCTCTATAGCTACACGGGTGTCTTCAGCAAGTTTTTGTAAACTCTTAGTTTCTTCAATAAAAATAGAAGTTAATAAAGGTATTTCATTATAAGGTTTAGATTTATCCAATACGATACACCCCTTATTAGATATTCTTGTAAGTTAAATAGTAATCTTTTTCTCTTGTTACTATTGTATACCCCAAAATAACTATATACAATAGTGATATGTGTCGTTAATTTCAATATTTTTCGACATAATCTAGGTAAGATAAAAAAGCAATAAAATCAATATATTTTATTGCTTTCTTACATATGTTTATTAATATCCTTTATGGTATGCATCTTCTCTAAAAAAACGGGCGACCTGAGGTCGCCGCTACAACTGTTGTTCACTATGTTTTTCATTGTCCATTGTCAACTGTCAATTGTCAATTTCTACCTATCTATCTCTTCACCAATACATTCGGCATTGTATAATAATCTGTAATCCCTGATATTATGTTATTCTTGCTGATTCTAGTATATAATCCCTGGAATTCTTCATTGTAGATAAACATTCCTACTATGCTCTTAAAATCCTCTATCTCAGGTTTTCCATCCTTAAAGACTATATGGTCTCTTCTAATTGGGTTGTAGAATTCTTGGTAGATATAGTCTGTATTCCAGACTTGGACTAATCTACTCTTCCACTCCCCATAATTTAAATCCTTGCCAGCAAATACTCCCTGGGAAGCATTCATGTCCATTGGCTTCATTATATATTTGTCCTTGTTATTTAGAACCATTTCAAAGACTTCCATATCTCCTTCAAATAGTCCTGTAACCGGAATATGGTTCTTTACAAATTCTCTTTCCTCTTCATTTAGAAGCTCAAGTGTGTCTTCATCATGTAGGATTTTAAAGATTATCTTATTGTGTACTACCTGAGATTTTATAGACCCTATACAACAAAAAGCTCTATTCTTATAGGCTTCAAGAAAATCTGGTATCTGATCCTTTTTTTCTATTAGTTCAAAGGTTACAATCCTTCTATAAACCATGTCTATTCTATATTCGTCCTTATAGAGCTTACCATCTCTATATGTTAAGTCTCTAGGATCTGCAATAATACAGTTATGGCCATGTCTTTTGTAGGATTTCATAAACTCTTCAAATTCTGCAGAAGTTCCACTTTCCACAAAATCTACTATGGCTACATTGTGTAGGGATTCATCTGGGTCAAACTTTCTAAGTAGCTTGATACTCTCCTCAACCCAACTATCGATAAGTTCAAAATAGTCCAGCTGATACAGTTCCCCAAAGTCCTTTGAAGCCTCAGTTTCCAAGAGGATTCTGCCTATTGTGTTATCCTCATTCATGGCAGAGGACCCATCTGTATTTATTTCACAGAACATGAAATTCTCCATGTCCTTATAAAAGATATCAAATCTACCAATTGGAACATTTATATCATAGCCATTATCCACTTGGATCAGTTCTTCGATGAACTCTGGAAAACCGAACTTTTTTCTGAAGTCTTTATTTTCAACATAATGATTTGTAACTTGATTAGTTATGGAAATAATCTTTCTAGATATTTCTTCAAAATTCTCAATATCCTCTTCTGTAAAAAACATTGGATGATAAAGGAATGGGACAGGCTTACCCTTATACTTTGCATTTGAATTAGCTACCCTTTCTAAGGTAGTTAGGTAATCCTCGTAATATTTTTCAGGATTACTCTTGATCAAATCTATATACTCCTTATTGATTTCCAATGCATTCATTTCATCAACCCCTAACTAAATTATTCAATAAGCACCAGCTTAAAGCCTCTTTCTTTCCTAAGGTTTCTCTTTCCTTTGTAATAAGATATGGATTCTTCCCTTCATGGAGCATCCCTTCCAATGGAAGTATATAGTCCTTTTCTTCATCATCAAGTCCTGATTTTGCAACATCTACTATGAACTTTCCTATTTGGAGTATTGTCATTCCTCTATATTTAGTTTCAAGACCTAGGTCATTCATGTCCTCTTTGGCCTTAATTACCTCATCAATTGTAATATCCTTAATCATTTCATATATCTTATCTAAGTTCTCATCATTATATAGTAAACCCTTCCACATAGCAGCAGCTGCTAAGTTCAAAGGATATGGCACTTCATCCATCATTCTAATTTCCATGAACTTCTTGGTTCTACAATCGGGAAATAACATGGTTAAATAATGTTCCAGCTCATACATTTCATAATTATCTGGATCTAATAAATCCCTTATCTTTTTATCTTCTGTAGAATATGGGACCCCATCCTTAATTTGAAGTATTGGAGGACAGTTTAATACAAACTCAGCATATTTTTCATAGGAATAATCATCTTCTAATGCTCCTGGAACTATACCAGATCTTTGTTTGTCAGTATTCTCCCATATGAATGCTCTAATAGCATGCTTATCCCTTATCTCACCTTCAAAGTATCTTGCATTTTCAAAAATGGTATAAATTACTGGTGAAAGTGCATTTATAACCCTATACTTTCTTCTATAGTCCTCTTCATCCCTATAATCCATTGAAATCTGGAAAGCACATGTACCCTTCATCATATTATGTGCATGAGTTCCTGTTTTCTTAAAGTAATTAAACATAAAGTCATATCTTTTCTTAGGCAGTATCTTTATTTCATCTATTTTGGTTACAGGATGATATCCAGTAGCCATTAATCCTTGTCCCTTAGCTTCTAAAATAGGGATTATCTCCTCAAGAAACTCAAAGTATTCTGTTTCAATATCCTTTATTTTTTCTTCTGCTTTTAAACTTAGCTCCAGCTGACTACCTGGCTCTAAAGTTATAGATTTATTACCTTTATCTAATGCCAGGATGTACTCACCTTCATAGGTGCCTTTCCAGCCATTTTTCTCTAAGATTTTAAGGGTTTCAGCAACTCCACCTTCGCCATAATATGAAATAGTCTTTAAGGTTTCTAAATCAACAACAAAGTGCTCTAATTCAACTCCTAGCTTAAGATTATTGCACTCCTTTTCACCACTTCTCAAATATTTTGTTATTTCTTCAATCTGTCTACTATAATCCATGATAGCATCACCCCATATTTTTTTGACTCTATTTCTTATACCCATTAAAAGCTATTTGCAACCTCTTCTGCTACTCTTATTCCATCAACTGCAGCAGAAATTATACCTCCGGCATAGCCTGCCCCTTCTCCCAGTGGATAAATTCCCTTGATATTTGACTGTAAACTTTCATCTCTTACAATTCTAATTGGAGAAGAGCTTCTTGTTTCTACTCCAGTCATAAGGACATCATCTGAAGCAAATCCTTTTATTTTCTTGTTAAAATCCCTTAAAGCTAGCTTTAAAGTATCAGTTACATAATCAGGTAAACATAGTCTTAAATCAGTCATAGTTACACCTGGGGTATAGGTTGGATTAATCTTTCCTACTTTTTGGGATGGTATGTCTCTTAGAAAATCTCCTACCCTTTGAGCTGGTGCATTGTAATTTTCTCCACCTGCCTTATAGGCTAGACTTTCCCATTTTCTTTGAAATTCTACTCCTGCTAAAGGATGACTGCTTCCATAATCCTCTGGACTCACCCCTACTAATAGAGCGCTATTGGCATTTTCCTTATCTCTTGCATGATAGCTCATACCGTTGGTAACTACCATATTTTCCTCTGATGCTGCAGCTACAACCATACCTCCTGGACACATGCAAAAGGAATATGCACTTCTTCCATTATCAAAATGAGCTGAAAGCTTATAGTCTGCTGCTCCTAGTTTTTCATGGTTTGCAAAGCTACCATATTGTGCTTCATTTATCAGGCTTTGAGGATGCTCTATTCTAACACCTATGCTAAATCCTTTTTGCGTTATTTCAAGTCCCTTATCATGTAGCATATAGAAGGTATCCCTAGCACTATGACCTAGTGCCAACAAGACTTTATCACAGCTTATTACTTCATTATTACTTAACTCTACTCCAGTAATCTTACCATTTTCTATAATTAAATTAGTTACCTTGGTATTAAATCTTACCTCTCCACCCAAGGAAATAATTGTATTTCTAATGTTCTTAACAACATCTCTTAAAATATCTGTACCTATATGTGGCTTGTTTAAATAAAGTATTTCTTCAGGAGCCCCATGTAATACAAACTCCTCTAAAACCTTTCTACATCTTGGATCCTTAATTAGTGTGGTAAGTTTTCCATCAGAAAATGTGCCTGCTCCACCCTCCCCAAACTGAACATTGGAATCGGGATTTAGTTTTCCGGTTTCCCAAAATTTATCTATGTCCTTTGCTCTTTCATCCACAGAGCCTCCTCTTTCAAGTATAAGAGGTTTAAATCCCATTTGTGCTAATATAAGTCCTGCAAATAGACCTGCAGGACCAAAACCAACTATCACAGGTCTAGTGAAATTCTCTGGAGCTTTTTTATTAAACTCATAATTATAAGTCGGACTTTTAGTGACTCCCTTTTTTCCATGCTTCTTAAGCAAAACATCCTCATTGTTTACCTCAATATCTACAGCATAAACAAATTGGATATCATTCTTTTTTCTTGCATCTATGGACTTCTTAAATATTTTCATATTATTTATGTTCTTTTTTTCTATTCCAAACTTTTTAGAAATTTCATCTATTAATCTAGATTCATCATCATCTAAGGATAGTTTTATCTCAGGTATTCTTATCATATTCTCACCTTTTTAATATTCTATATCTACTACTATATTGCATTTAGTCCCATTACATTTTTCTTCTATTGCTTCTTCAATATCTTTTCTGATACTTTCATCTGTATCTTGTTTATTCATCATATTGCCATCAATAACCACATGAAATTCAACAGTGCTATCTTCTTCATTTAGTATATGAAAGTCGTGCATGGATTTAACCAATGGATTATCCTTCATTGCGTCCTTTATATTTTGTCTAAGCTGGAACCTTTCTTTAGACTCAGGGCCCAATGGATCCATATGAACTACTAGAGTTAAATCATACTTTTCTCCAATTTCCCTTTCCATCTGATCTATAACATCATGAATTTCCACTACATTTATATCTGCTGGAAATTCAACATCCAATGTAGCCATGGTTCTACCAGCCCCATATGTGTGAATTACTAAGTCATGTGAGCCTGTTATATGGTCATATTTCATTACATCTTCATAGATGTTTTTAATCAACTCTTCATCTGGAGCTTCACCTATTAAGGGACTGATGGTATCTCTTACAAGATTGTATCCATTATACATTATAAGAAGTGAAACAATTACTCCAATAATTCCATCTATAGGAAGTGAAGTAAACTGACCTATTACTATTGAAAGAACTACAACGGATGTAGTTAAAACATCTCCAAAAGCATCTTGTGCCGTAGCTTTAAGGCCAGTTGAATTAATTTTATTTCCTAAATCTCTATTAAAAGCACTTAACCAAATCTTTGATCCAATAGATATTACTAGTATTAAAAATGAAAATATTTCAAATTTCACTGGAACTGGATTTATTATTCTTTCATAAGATGTCTGGATAAATTGAAATCCTACAAGGATTACCATAAATGCCACCATAAGTGCAGAGATATATTCTAGCCTGCCATGACCATAGGGATGTTCCTTGTCAGCTGGCTTAGAAGATAGATTGAAACCCACTAAGGTTATTATGGAGGAAGCTGTATCAGATAGGTTATTTATTCCATCTGCTATAACGCTAACAGATGATATTAAAAAGCCTATGGATAGCTTTACTATAGATAGTATAATGTTTGTAATAAGACCTACTATACTGGCGAGGTAACCTACCTTTAACCTAGTTTCCTTCTTATTATAGTCCGTTTCCCCCTTTAACGTTTTATCAAGTAAATAATTAGTAACCATTATCAATGACCCCTTTTTTTAAAAATCTATAGAGAGAAACTATTTGATTTTAGTATTTATCTATCATTATTACCCTATTTGGGAAAAAAATCAACAGAAAAAGAGATAATGCTCTTTCTTCAATATTATACCCTATGTTACATCCTATTGCTTGACTAAAGTCAAAAATAGCCATCACTTTAGGTGACAGCTATCATATCAGCTAATAAATTGCTATTGGTCCATAGGGACCCTTTATAATCTCAATTTTGGTTTCAAAAATATCTGTTAAAGATTTTGAATCCATAACCTCTTCTACTGTTCCAAAGGATGCAATCTGTCCATTTTTCATAGCGCATATCCTATCAGAATATTTGGCTGCAAAATTTATGTCATGCATGACAGTAAGAATTGTTCTACCAAATTTATCTGCAGCGTGTCTTAAATGCTCCATCATTTGAACAGATCGCGCTACATCAAGATTATTCAAAGGTTCATCTAGTAGTACATATTCTGTCTCTTGGCATAAAACCATGGCTACATAGGCCCTTTGTCTCTGACCTCCGGAGAGTTCATCTAAATATCTATTCTCTAATTCAGTCAATCCTAAGAAATCTATATATTTTGAAATTGTGGCCTCGTCCTCAATGGTTAATCTACCCTTTGAATATGGAAAACGTCCAAATCCTACTAGCTGTCTCACAGTAAGTC
>CAZHLF010000067.1:0-10568 GCA_964532845.1 uncultured Tissierella sp. | reverse complement strand
GAGCCAATTACTACAGTTTTCTTAGGGCCTAGATAATCAACAAGAACTCCTGTAGGAATTTGCATAACTATATAGGAATAGAAATACATTGCTCCTAGATTGGCAATTTGTGTGGCATTCATACCAAAGGTTTTATTAAGCTCTCCTGTAATTACTCCAACTGAAAGTCTGTGAAAAAATACTATTAGATAAATAGCCACAAGTATTCCCCAGACTACCCATCTATAGGTACTCAAACTTTTTGAATTTTGATTTGGTTTCTTCCCAAAACTCACATATTTTTCCTCCCAGGTAGATATTTTTTCAACAATATAATACCCAATTTTCTAAAAAAGCATCGGGAACGGAAGACAGTAAATTAAAATTAGTCTACCTTATGTAATTTTTTACTAGCAAAATACAGTAAAATACAAATCTTAGTTGAAAAATTCAAAACATTTATATATAATTTAGAAGATTGAGTGTTTTACTTTAGATAGAAAGGATGATAATATTGCTGGTTTATGCTTTAATTTTTGGTAACGTTTTCTTATTAATCATTACTTTTCTGTCATTTAGGAAGATTAGAAAATTAAATATCCAGAATTCTGAAACTAGTAATATAAATGAACTGAAACAAGCTTATCTTGAAACCAGTCATGATATAGTATTCTTAAAGGACGAAAATTTAAGATACATTTTTGTTAACAAGAATTTTGAAAAATTCAATAACATCGAATCATCAAAGATTATAGGTCATGATGATTATGACTTTGTAGATGAAGAAACAGCAAATTTTTATAGAATGGTAGATAAGGAAGTGTTGGATAAACGCACTATTATCGTAAAAGAAGCAAAATCTGACAATATAGTTCTTAGAACAACTAAATTTCCAGTAAAGCTATTAAATGATAAGTATGGTGTAGGCGCATATGTTGAAGATGTAACTGAAGAGTATAATAATAAAAGACAAGTTGCATATTTAAGTTATCACGATTCCTTAACAGGTCTTTATAATAGGAGGTTCTTTGAAGAAGTGCTATCTAGGCTTGATGTTGAAAGAAATCTTCCAATTTCAATAATAGTAGGGGATATGAATGGCTTAAAGCTTACAAATGATATATTTGGTCATGCTCTTGGAGATCAACTATTACAAAACGCTGCAAAAATTCTTAAACGTTACTGCAGAGCTGATGATATAATATCACGAATAGGAGGAGACGAATTCACGATTCTATTACCAAAAACTTCGGAAGAAGAAGCTAGGGGGATTATTTCCAGAGTAAAAGAAGAGTTTTCAAAGGAAAGAACTAATGCAATAAATGGTAGTATATCAATGGGTTGTGATACTAAATTAAATATCCATGAGGATATTTATGAAATTATTAAAAATGCTGAAAAAAATATGTATTCCGTAAAATCAACAGAAAGTGGCGAAGTTAAGTTTGCCACAATAAACGCTATAATAGAGACATTACATTTAAGTAGTATCAGGGAAAAAGAACATTCAAAAAATGTTAGTATGATTTGTGAAAATATAGGTAAAGCAATGAAACTACCGGAGATTGATATTAGGAGACTTAAAGAAGCAGGTTTTCTACATGACATAGGAAAAATCACATTTAATGAAAGAATTATAAATGGTAGTGACGTCTTAACTGAACAGGATTTAAAAGAAATAAAGCAACATCCAACAACAGGTTATAGAATTCTTAAATTATTTGATGATAAAGTTGATCTGGCTGAAGTAGTTCTTAATCATCATGAAAAATGGGATGGTTCAGGATATCCTAAAGGTCTTAAAGGTGAGGAAATACCAATACTAGCTAGAATTATTTCAGTTGCAGAAGCATATGATGCTTTGACAAATCCTCATAGCAAAAATAAAAGAAGTAAGAAAGAAGCAATTGATGCCATATCAAAAGAAGCAGGGAAAAGTTTTGATCCTAAAATAGTTAATGTTTTTATTAATATTTAAAGCGTTGGGGAAGGTTATTTTTGTTTCAATTGAATCAAAAATAACCTTGCCCAAACGTTTATTACGAATTTACTTCCAGTCAATCAAGAAATCTTTAAAAGCCTCTACTACAGGAGATAGGGTCATGTTTTTATTATATACAAAATAGAAACTTCTTTTTAGAGTTAGTCCATTAATTCTTAAGGTTTTAATTTTATTTAATTCTACTTCGTTTTGTACCGCTATCTTGGATATAAAACTTACCCCTAGTCCAAGCTGTATCATTTGCTTAATCATCTCATTACTATCAATATATGAAATAACATCTAAATCACCTAAGCTAATTCCCACTTTATTAAGTTTCTGTTCAATTAGTCTTCTTGTACCTGAGCCAGATTTTCTTAAAATCAACTTTTCAGAATATAATACTTCCAAATCCAAAAGAGTATCGTTAGGCCAAGGATAATTCTCATTATTTGCGACACCTAATAAGAGCTCATCTTCATAAAAATCTATGTATTCCAAAATATCAGAAGAGTATTTTGCACCAACTATCCCATAATGGAGTTTACCATTTAATATTTCATCCACAACATCCTTTGAATTTTTATGATTTACAGTAAAAGTTACATCAGGATAAATATGAGTGAAATCTCTTATTATATAGGGTAAAATATACTGCTCAGGAATTGAGGATGCACTAATCTCAATCTCACCTTCAATGGTTTTAGAGTGTTCCATTATTGAATGCTTGGCTTTGGCTCTCATATTAATTAATTCTACAGCGTACTTGTAGAATAGCTTCCCTGAATCTGTTAATCTTATGTTTTTACTGGTTCTATCCAATAGAGTAGTGTTCAGTTCCTTTTCTAAGCTTTGGATATTATTGCTGACTGTTGGCTGAGTAATAAAGAGTTCTTTTGCAGCAAGTGAAAAACTATTGTGCTTCACAACACTAATAAAACTTTCCAAATGATTAAATTCCATTTTAATCCCTCCTACTGACTTTGGGACAGAGGGACAGGAGTAGTGTCCCATTTAGTGGGACACTACTCCTGTCCCTCTGTCCCTGCTACTTATGTACAATTTTATTAATACTATCTATAGTATAATCGATTTCTTCTTCAGTAGTAAAGTGGCTTAAGGAAAACCTTACAGTGCCCCTTGGAAATGTTTTTAGTGTTTTATGGGCAGATGGAGCACAGTGCATTCCACTTCTAGTCATAATACCATAATTCTTGCTAAGCTCATGAGCCATAAGTCCATTGTCTTTATCCATAAAATCAAGGGATACTATTCCCGTTCTACCTTCAGTAGTAAGCTTACCTATAGGATTAATACCGGATATATTTATAACACCTGACAAAAATCTATTAAGGAGATAGAGTTCCCTTTCTCTTATATTATTTATTCCAGTTTTCAGTAGATATTTCAAAGCTGCATTAAAACCATAGATTCCTGGAATATTCAAGGTTCCTGCTTCAAATTTATCTGGCATATAGCTGGGTTGGATTTCAGTATCAGATAAAGAGCCTGTGCCCCCTTCAATTAAAGTACCCATGACAGCATTTAGGTGATCATTAATGACAAATCCCCCTATACCCTGAGGTCCTAGTAGACTTTTATGGCCAGTAAAGGCAATTGCATCAGCTTTTAATTTATGGAAATCTAAATCCAAGAAACCAGCAGATTGTGCACTATCAATTATAAAAAAAACATTATGCTCTTTGCAGATTTCTCCAATACTTTCAAGATCTAGAATTGTACCACATACATTGGAAGCATGAGTCATAATAACTGCCTTAGTATTAGGCTTAATGGAATTTCTTACATCATTTACATTTAGTTCTCCCAATTCATTACACAGAACTTTCGTCACTTCAACATTTTTTCCTAGGGAATTCAGAGGTCTCATAACAGCATTGTGCTCCATTGAAGATACTATTACATGATCCCCGTCCTTAAGTAAGCCCTTTATCAAAATATTTAAGCTTTCAGTTACATTCTTGGTAAATATTACATTCTCAGGCTTATTAAAATGAAATAATTCACATATCAATTCCCGAGTCTCATAAAGGATGTTCTCAGCTTTATATGAAGAACTATAAGCTCCACGATTTACGTTGCACCCCACATTTAAAATATAATCAGCCATACTTTCTGCTACCCCAGGAGCTTTGGGAAATGATGTAGCTCCATTGTCTAAATAAATATATCTCATGAACTTCACTCCCTATTAATAGTCCAAACCTAATCTATAAGAAAAGCTTCTAAAGAAGCGTTATATGTAGCTTTTCTTGTTACTCATTGACGAAAAGTCCTTTAAAATAAAAGATTAAGTAGTGGGACTTTCCTATTCGTAATAAATTTATTGTATAATTAAAACCAATTATTAACAATATCTATTAATTTTATCTATATATATATCGCTTACTATTAGATTTATCTATTTTACATAATATTTTAGCAGTGTTAAACTAATATCAAACTAAGGAGGTGTATGGAATATGAGGAAAAAACAGGGCATTATTATTGCAGGTGCAGTAGTAGGTATTATTTCAACATTACTTGTTTATTTTGGAAACCCAGCGAACATGGGATTTTGTATTGCATGCTTTTTGAGAGATATCTCAGGAGGTATAGGATTACATAGGGCTGAAGTAGTTCAGTATATTAGACCAGAGATTATAGGTCTAGTATTAGGTGCATTTTTAATGTCGTTAAAAAACAAGGAATTTGCATCAAAAGGAGGATCATCACCTTTTGCCAGATTTACACTGGGAATAGTGGTAATGATAGGCGCATTAATATTCCTAGGATGTCCACTTAGAATGGTATTAAGACTTGGTGGGGGAGATTTAAATGCTTTATTAGGAATAGCAGGATTTGCAGTAGGAATATTTGTTGGAGTTCAATTCTTAAATAAAGGATTCAGTTTTAAAAGAAATTATAAAATGTCAAAGGCTGAAGGCTATGTATTCCCAGCTGTTAACGTAGGGTTACTTGCTCTTTTAGTAGCTGCTCCAGGGTTTATATTTTTTAGTGCAAAAGGACCGGGGTCAATGTATGCTCCTATTATGATTTCATTAGCAGCAGGATTAATAGTAGGTGGTCTAGCACAAAGAACAAGATTATGTATGGTTGGTGGAATCCGAGATATGATTCTTTTCAAAGACTCGTATCTACTTACAGGATTTGCTGCTATTTTAGTGTTTAACCTAATAGGAAATTTTGCTTTTGGATTCTTTAAACTTGGATTCTTAGAACAACCAATAGCTCATACAGATGGATTATGGAATTTCCTAGGGATGGCGGTAGTTGGATGGGGTTCAGTATTATTAGGCGGATGCCCACTAAGACAACTTATACTATCTGGAGAAGGAAATACTGATTCTGTAGTAACTGTAATGGGAATGATAGTAGGAGCAGCTCTTGCTCATAATTTCGGCTTAGCATCAAGTGCTGCAGGTGTAACTACAAATGGAAAGATAGCAGCAATTATATGTTTTGTATTTTTAGGTCTTGTTTCAGTTCTTAATTTAGAAGGAGTATTTAAGACAAGTTCAAATAAAGGGGAGGCTACTATATGAAAACAATAGACACATGTGGTATGAGTTGCCCTCAACCAGTATTAATGACAAAGAAATCATTAGAAGTAAATCCAGAAGGAATAAATATAATAGTAGATAATAATACTGCAAAGGGTAATGTAGAAAGATTTCTAAACAGCGCAGGATACAAATCAAAAACAATAGAAAACCAGGATACTTATCTAATAGAGGCAAGAAAGTAAAGATGGAATATACAGTTCTTTTTTTCACACATTCAGGGGCAATTAAATTTGATCGTAAATGCAAAAAAAATAACATTGAATGTGAACTAATGCCAGTACCGAGAGTTTTAAGCTCTAACTGTAGCATCAGCGCAAAAATACAATTTCTTGGAAATATTAAGGATTTAATAGATGATGAAGTAGAAAAAATATTTCTATTAGATAATGAAAAAAATAAACTTATATATGAAGCTGACTAAGCCCAAGGACACTTCTTTTATCTTGACAAACAAAGGTAAAGGAAGTGTTCTTTTTTATCAGAAATCAGGATTTTATTGACATATGTCAATAATCTTATATAATTTAAGTAAGTAGGACATTCCATTTAATGTAAAAAGGCTAGGAGGGATTACATGAAAGAAGTAAAGGCAGGATGCTCAAAACCAGCTTTAGTTGAAGAAGAAGTAGAATCAATAATTTCACCTGATGTTCAATCCATTAAATTTAAGGAGGAAGAGAAGATGATAAAAGTAGGTAAAAAGGCTCCAAATTTCAAGGCACAGGCTTTCTATCAAGGAAAATTCATAGAAGTTAGTCTAGAGGAATTCAAAGGTAAATGGGTATACTTATGTTTCTATCCAGGAGATTTTACTTTTGTCTGAGCTACTGAAGTAGCAGCAGTTGCTGCTAAGAACAAAGAATTTGAAGCATTAAATACTCAAGTTCTATCCTGTAGTGTTGATTCGGTATTTACACATAAGATATGGAATACCCATGAATTATCAAAGATGACTGGAGAAGATATTCCATTCCCAATGCTGTCGGATCAAAATGGTGAGATAGGAAAATTATTTGGAATATATGACGAAGAAGCGGGAGTAGAAACTAGGGGAAGATTTATTATTGACCCAGATGGAATAGTACAGGCATTTGAAGTCTTAACTCCTCCAGTAGGGAGAAATGTAGCAGAAGGCCTAAGACAATTACAAGCCTACCAGCACGTAAGAGCAACAGGGGGGGCAGAAGTTACACCTTCAGGCTGGAAGCCAGGAAAGAAAGTATTAAAACCAGGTCCAGATTTAGTAGGTAATGTTTGGAAAGAGTGGAATGTTAGAGAAGCATTTGAAGATTAATAGGGACAAAAATACTAAAATAGACCAAGTTTCCTGGTCTATTTTCTCTTGGGTTATTGACATATGACAGAAACAGGAGTAGTATTGATATATCGACATATGTCAAATATTGTGGATACAAAAAATGAAATAGGATTAGGGGTAGAATATGATTGATAATTGTAATTTAAATTGTAGTACATGTGGCCAAGACTGTGATAGCAGAAAAGAAGAAAATGAATTTTTAGCACATCTTAATGTCCACAGCAAGGTCAAGAAGGTTATAGGTGTAGTCAGTGGGAAAGGGGGAGTAGGAAAATCATACATTACCTCCATGATGGCAGTAGCAATGAATAGGGAAGGCTATAATGTTGGAATACTAGATGCTGATATTACTGGACCTTCAATTCCAAAGTCTTTTGGAATTAAGGGAAAAGCTATGGCTACAGAACTAGGCATACATCCATTAAAAAGCACTACAGGTATAGACATTATGTCTATTAATCTCCTCTTGGAAGAGGATACAGATCCAGTAGTCTGGAGGGGTCCAATCATTGCAGGAGTAGTCAAACAATTTTGGTCTGACGTTATATGGGAAGATATTGACTATATGTTTATCGATATGCCACCTGGAACAGGAGATGTTCCATTAACTGTTTTTCAATCAATAGCAGTAGATGGAATAATAGTTGTGACCTCACCCCAGGAACTGGTTTCCATGATAGTAGAAAAGGCAGTAAAAATGGCAGAAAAAATGAATGTTCCTATTTATGGTCTAGTTGAAAACATGTCATATTTCAAATGTCCTGACTGTGAGGTAGAACATAAAATCTTTGGCCATAGTAATATCGAAGAAGTTGCCCAAAAGCATAATCTAAAAGTATTAGCTAAGCTTCCAATAAACCCAAATGTAGCAGCTTATGTTGATAGTGGAATGATTGAAAGTTGTGATGATACTTTATTTAAACCTGTTGTTAAAGCGATAGAATAAAGGGAGGTAAATTATGAGAATAGCAGTTGCAAGTGATAATGATATGGTAACAGGCCATTTTGGACATTGCAGTAATTTTAATATTTACCATGTAGAAAATGACAAAATCACAAAGAGTGAAACAGTCCTTAACCCAGGACATAAACCAGGATTTTTACCTAATTATTTAAAGCAAATGGGGGTAGATATAATTATAGCTGGTGGTATGGGACAGGGGGCAAAGGAGATATTTAGTGACAATGGAATTGAAGTAATTACAGGGGCCACTGGTGAAGCCAAGGTGGCTGCAGAAGAATATCTTAATGGCAATTTAAAATCAAATGATTCAACATGCCATGACCATAATCATGAACATGTACACCATCATCATGGAGGCTGTAACCATTAAGAACTTGGGATGATTGACTAATATCAAGAAATCTAATATACTAAAGGGGCATGATAATAGTATTTTGAAAATGGAGTGTTAATATGCCTAGACCAATGAAGTGGAGGAAAGTTTGCTGTCTCCCAAACAGCAATAGATTTGGACCTCTAGATTCAACCTTAGAAAATAATAATATAGTCAATATGACCGTTGATGAATATGAAACCATAAGATTAATTGATTTAGAAGGTTTGTCCCAGGAAGAATGTGCTATCCAAATGAATGTAGCCAGAACAACGATTCAAGGAATCTATAGTGATGCAAGAAAAAAACTTGCTGAATCATTAATAAATGAAAAAATGTTATTGATAAAAGGCGGAACATATGAACTGTGTGATGGAGAAGGAATCCATTGCACAGAGCGATGCCATAGGCGTGGTTGTGAATAGGTATGTAAGAGAAAAAAGATAAGTGAAAGTCACTTATCTTTTTTTGTTGTTGTTAAACTATATTAGGTAGGTGAACAATTGTAAGCAAAAGTTCACACAAATTACAGATATGCCTACACAGGTAGGGGACATATACACCTTATTATAAACTGTAGTATGCGTTTATAAGCTCAACTGTCTTTCCAGCACAGTCAGCAGCAACTCCAGCACATCTAGCCTTTCTTTCTGGGTCCCCCATAGCATAACCGGAAGCTTCCATGAACTGACCCACAGAATCCTTACAATTTACTGAAGCGGAAATAACAGTCTTGTTTTCAACTTCAGGCTGATAAATTGGAAGTTCAGTACTTGTATACCATTTGAAAAGTTCAGCTGTAACTTTGGAAGCATCTTCTGGTGGTATGGCAAGACCAATTGCTGTAGCAGCTCCTGCAAGGGAACCACAAAGAGAAGCAGCACCATATCCACCTGCACCATTAGCGAAAGCGTCTATTGGTATTTGATTCCATGGATATCCTGCATTATCCCCTAGTTGCCCAATAATGCCATCAATTACAGCTCTACAGCATCCACCTTTATTGAAGAAGGATGCATAAGATCTCTCCATAGTAGTTGCAGGATCTAGCTTCTGGTATGGATAAGGATATTCCGGTGCATCTTCGCTGGCAGTCAAGTATTGGTATTGTAGCACTTCCTTGGTTGGTAGTTCTACAGTCTTCTGAGTACATCCTGTTATAAATGATGGAATCACAGAAATCATAGCAACACCTGCAGCAGCCTTTCCAGCTGTCTTTATTACCTCTCTTCTTGAGTAAAATTTTTCGCTTTGCTTAGCTTCACTCATTTTTTCGTCTCCTTTTACAATTATTTTTTTTGTTGCTTCTTGTGATGAAGAACCTTTGGAATAAAGTGATCAGAGATTTATGTCCAAATCCAAAGTAAAACAACAAAATAAAATCTCGTTAATTACTTAACTAATATAACTATAACCTTTATAAGAGACATATGTCAATAACTATTTTGAAATATTTATATTTTACTCCAAAGCCCAAGCAGGTATTTGTAATGTATCTATGTTTTCACCTTTCAAACATTACAAAATTTCTTTAAGATACTATAGTTTTATTGTATGTTAATCTATGAATTATTTTATCAATCTTTAAATTGCAACCTATGTATAATAATGGATATATTGCAGATAATATTCTTGAAAAGTTTTAATACTTAAGTAGAAGGATTGGTGATAAATTGAAAAAATTATTAGTAGTAATAGTTTCTGTTTTTTTAGTAATGGCAATGGCAGTAGGTTGTGCTCCAAAGAAAGAAACTCCGCCAACTGATCAAAATCCACCAGCAACTGAAACTCCAAGTGGAAATGAAGCGCCAGGTACAACTACTCCTCCAGCAGGAAGTGAAGGAGATCAAGGAAATTTAAAGGATGGTACCTATGATGCTGAAGGTGATCCAGATGAAAGAGGTTGGAAGGGTTATATTAGTGTAACAGTAGCAGGTGGTGAAATTGCTGAAGTAGATTATGACGAAATAGACAAAGATGGCAAGAAGAAATCAGAAGATGAAGAATATGCAAAGAACATGAAAAATGCTTCAGGAGTTGCACCAGAAGAAGCATTCAAACAATTAGAAGACTCTCTATTGGAAACTCAAAATGTTGAAGAAGTTGAAATGGTTTCCGGAGCAACAGATAGCTCCAACAGATTTAAAGAACTAGCAAACGAAGCATTAGTTACAACTCCTTAATCTATATAGTTTAACAACAATAAAACCTTCCTAGATTTAAGCTGATTATTATCACTGTGACATCTGGGAGGATTTTGTTTTTTTGTATAATAAAGTTTAAATTTGGAAAGATTTATAGAATTCTGCAGATAATTGATATAAGTTAGGTAACATGGGTAATTGATGCATATGGGTTTATTTACT